>JAWWCH010000254.1:0-3887 GCA_033720575.1 Marinirhabdus sp. | reverse complement strand
GAAACGATAGACCCTCTAATGAAAGCCGTTGATGAAGGCGGGGTACAACTCACCGAATCAGACAAAGCAGATCTCAAAGCTTTTCTACTTACCCTATCTGACGAATCGTTTACAAACAACCCCGATTTCAGAAATTAAAGCCGAACGGTACTTTTCGACACCATAATGGCAAAGAATCCGATTGCCAAAAACTATCACAACATAAGATTAAATAAATGCTAGTCTATGGTAAAATGGCGTATTTCACGTATATTTGCACCCTAATTTAGAATTATTCTACAGATGATAAAAGTTAGCGATACAGCTAAAACAAAACTAGCGCAGTTAATGAGTGAAGAAGGATTCACCTTAACAAGCGATTACGTGCGCGTTGGTGTTAAGAGTGGTGGTTGTTCTGGATTGTCGTACGATTTGAAATTTGACAATGTTCTGAGTGAAAACGACAAACTATTTAAGGACAATTCCGTTAATATCGCTGTAGACAAAAAAAGCTTTCTTTACCTCGTAGGTACCACTCTAGAATATAGCGGTGGCCTAAATGGTAAGGGGTTTGTATTTAACAATCCAAATGCGAACCGAACGTGTGGTTGTGGCGAATCTTTTTCGTTATAACTAGATCTATGAGGCATGGATGTAACAATTTGCTATGAGTAAGTATACTGAAGACGATTTAAAAAAAGAACTCGAAACCAAAGAGTACGAGTATGGATTCTATACAGACATAGAGTCTGAAACGTTTCCTATTGGTCTCAATGAAGATATCGTGCGCGCCATTTCGCACAAAAAAGAAGAACCAGAATGGATGACCGAATGGCGTTTGGAAGCATTCCGGTACTGGCAACAAATGAAAGAACCGGATTGGGCGAACGTGCACTACGAGAAACCTGATTTTCAAAATATCTCTTACTATTCAGCACCCTCCAAAAAGCCCAAATACGAAAGTTTAGATGAAGTAGATCCAGAACTGTTGGAAACCTTCAACAAATTGGGCATATCCTTGGATGAACAGAAAAAATTGGCAGGGGTTGCTGTAGATATTGTGATGGATTCGGTTTCTGTGGCAACTACGTTCAAAGATACCTTGGCCAAAAAAGGAATTATTTTCTGCTCCATTTCTGAAGCCATTAAAAAACACCCTGAATTGGTAAAGAAGTATATCGGTTCTGTGGTTCCACAACGAGACAATTTCTATGCGGCCTTAAACAGTGCCGTGTTTAGTGATGGTTCGTTCTGTTACATACCAAAAGGCGTTCGTTGCCCTATGGAACTTTCTACATATTTTAGAATCAATCAGGCTGGAACGGGCCAATTTGAGCGTACACTGGTCATCGCCGATGAGGGAAGCTATGTAAGTTATCTAGAAGGCTGTACGGCTCCCAGTAGGGATGAAAATCAGTTGCACGCCGCCGTGGTCGAATTGGTAGCACTCGATGATGCTGAAATCAAGTATTCAACGGTTCAGAACTGGTTCCCTGGAAACAAAGAAGGAAAAGGAGGAGTGTACAATTTTGTGACCAAACGTGGGGTCTGCGAGAAAAACGCAAAGATTTCATGGACACAGGTGGAAACAGGAAGTGCTGTAACCTGGAAATATCCGAGTTGTATTTTGAAAGGTGACAATTCTATTGGTGAATTCTACTCTATTGCCGTTACCAATAATTACCAGCAAGCAGACACGGGTACCAAAATGATCCATTTGGGCAAGAATACCCGTAGTACCATCATCAGCAAAGGAATTTCTGCCGGTAAGTCGCAGAACAGTTATCGCGGATTGGTACAAATAAACGCACGGGCAGTAAACGCTCGAAACTTTTCACAATGTGACTCCCTCTTGATGGGAAATAAATGTGGCGCACACACCTTTCCGTACATCGAAGCCAAAAACAAAACTGCTCAAGTAGAGCACGAAGCCACCACCAGTAAAATCGGAGAAGATCAAATCTTTTACTGCAACCAACGTGGTATAGATACCGAAAAAGCCATTGCGCTCATCGTAAACGGATTTAGTAAAGAAGTATTGAATAAACTCCCTATGGAATTTGCCGTGGAAGCCCAAAAATTATTGGAGATTTCATTGGAAGGCTCTGTAGGTTAACATAACGACAACTTAAAACCCATTCAATCTAATGAAAAAAGTAGCTTTATTCTTAACGTTAATCGTGGCATTGGCCGCCTGTAAGTCTGAAAATAAAGATGCCGAAACTGGCGAAGAAAATGTGGATACTGAACAAGTGTCTGAAGCCGATGACGCAAATCGATTTCGAGGTGAGTTCATCTATATCGACGACGGAGCCGTTTTAAAAGGGTCTAACTTTATTTACGGAGTGGCGCTGAACGAAATGGCCGAAGAGCTAAGAAAACGTGTTGAACCTGTTAAGAAAGACACCTACGACATGGTTCCGGTAATCGTAAAAGGTACCGTTGCCAAAAAAGCAGTTGGCGCCGAAGGTTGGGACGAAATAATTACGATTACAGAAATTGTGAACGTGAGCAAAACCCCTGCCGAGGCAGATATAAAAATAGAAGACAAGAAAAAATAATTATGCTACATATAAAAGACCTGCATGCAGGAGTTGAAGAAAAAGAAATACTGAAGGGCATAGACCTTGACGTTCAGCCCGGTGAAGTACACGCCATCATGGGTCCGAATGGCTCGGGAAAAAGCACCTTGGCCTCTGTAATTGCTGGAAAAGAAGAATTTGAACTTCTCAAAGGCTCGATTACATTTGAGGGAGAAGATATCTCTGAACTCGATCCTGAAGAACGCGCCCACAAGGGCTTGTTTCTGTCATTCCAATATCCGGTAGAGATTCCAGGGGTGACGGTTACAAACTTTATCAAAACGGCGATTAATGAGACTCGAAAGGCGAAAGGATTAGAGGATATGCCCGCTGGTAAAATGCTCAAAAAAATTAAGGAAAAAGCCGAGTTACTTGAAATTGACAGAAAGTTTCTCTCGCGTTCACTCAACGAAGGATTTTCAGGTGGAGAGAAGAAACGAAATGAAATTTTCCAAATGGCAATGCTTGAACCGAAATTGGCCATCTTGGACGAGACCGATTCAGGATTAGACATCGATGCCCTAAAGGTGGTTGCCAACGGAGTGAACAAACTAAAGAGCAAAGACAACGCCGTGATCGTAATTACACATTACCAGCGATTGTTAGATTATATCGTTCCAGATTACGTGCATGTTTTAATGAACGGAAAAATAGTGAAGTCGGGCACCAAAGAACTGGCAAAAGAGCTAGAAGCGAAAGGGTACGACTGGATTAAGGAAGAATTGGTAAATTAATTCAAATGAAGCTTTCAAATACGTTACGTAAGATTGAAATTTTTAATTGAATATTGAACAACACACATGAGTTTAAAAGATAAATTATTATCATCATACATTGCCTTCGAAGATCATTTGGACGATGATTCGCCTATCCATGATATTCGGAATAATGCTATTAAGGTTTTTGAGGCACAAGGCTTTCCGACCAAAAAGGAAGAGGCCTATAAATATACCTCCCTGAAATCCTTGATAAAGCATGATTATAGTATTTTTCCAAAGAACGATAGTACGGTAGAATTAAAGGATGTCAAAAAGTATTTCTTGCATGACATCGACACCTACAAATTGGTGTTTATCGATGGCATATACAGTTCGTTCTTATCAAATACTACCCATGATAGTATCGATGTCTGCCTGATGTCTTCTGCCTTGAGCAAACCCAAATACAGTGCGGTAATCGAAACCTATTTCAACAAAGCCGCAGATAAAGATAGCCTTGCTTCCTTAAATACAGCCTTCGCCAAAGAAGGGGCATACATTTATATTCCGAAGCATAAAGAAGTTGAGAAACCTATTGAAATTGTCAATTTTTCTACCGGTTCTGAAG
>JAWWCH010000253.1:0-3888 GCA_033720575.1 Marinirhabdus sp. | reverse complement strand
AGTTACAAAAAGGCAAATCGTAGCCGAATTGATAGTTTTACAGGAATTGGCGATGAAAAGGCATTAAAAATTCTTCGGAAAGTTTCTGAAATGTTTGACGTACCCACGGTATCCGATATTCACGAAGCCAGTGAAGCCGAAATGGCCGCGGCCTATGTTGATATATTACAGATTCCTGCGTTTTTGGTGCGCCAAACCGATTTGGTAGTTGCTGCTGCTGAAACTGGGAAAGTGGTGAATTTGAAAAAAGGACAGTTTATGAGTCCGGAGAGCATGAAACACGCAGTTACCAAGGTGACAGACAGCAATAATGAACAGGTCATGGTGACCGATCGCGGTACCATGTTTGGCTACCAAGACATGATTGTAGATTTCAGGGGAATCCCCACCATGCAACAATTTGCTCCCGTGGTGTTAGACGTCACCCATAGTTTACAACAGCCCAATCAAAGTGTTGGCGTAACTGGTGGCCGACCGGATATGATCAGTACTATAGCTAGAGCGGGTATCGCTTCTGGAGCCGACGGATTGTTTATTGAAACCCACTTTGATCCTGCCAATGCGAAAAGTGATGGTGCTAATATGTTAGATTTAGCAAATTTAGAGAAACTGCTTACTGACTTGACCGCCATCCGAAAAACCATTAACCAGCTGTAAACCCTTTCGCTTTTGTTCGGTTGGCTTCTTCGAGACAATCGATCAGAATGGAGCGCTCCATATCTACTGGTTTTCGATACCGCAGGGATTTTACAAATTTTCTATTTTCCGAAACCAATCGGTCTAAATGGACATCAAAATTCTTTCGGGCCCAAAAACAGACATCCAAATATCCTTTGGTTACGTTCAAATAGCAAATTGGGCAATCTTCACTGTAAAAAATAGGCAAACCCCATTTGTACTTCAACTCAAGTTCCGGCAAGGTCTGTTCAATATATAATTGCACTTCTAGCATCATCGATCGAAAGGGCTCTGGTTGGTTGAGAATGTATGCTTCGGCTGGATTCACGTGGTTATAGTTAGATTAACGACCAATTTACTTCTTATTTAAGCCTCGCCGAAAATTAATAAAAAAATATAGGCAAATTCATCAAAATGTTTTTACTTTGTATTTCAAAGTACTTTACTATGAGTGAACAAGATTATTTAAAAGATATAAGTGAAATCAAACATCTGATGAATCGGTCGTCGCGATTTATCTCACTAAGCGGTCTTTCGGGCATTCTAGCTGGAATATATGCCCTGGTTGGCGCTGCCATCGCCTATTTTTATTTGCTTCCGGAGGATGATTTTGTGGTGCTGCACAGCTGGAATTTCAAAATGCTTGTGGTGGTGCTGATTGTAGTAGCCATTTTGAGTATTGGAACAGCCTTTTTACTGACCACACGCAGAGCAAAACAACAGCATGAAAAAATATGGGACGCCACCACCAGACGACTGCTTCTAAATTTTCTAATTCCCCTTATTACCGGTGGAATTTACATTTTAATCAAAATAAATAGCCAGCATTACGGGCTAACGGCTTCATTGATGCTCATTTTCTACGGACTCGCATTGGTGAACGCCTCAAAATATACCATCGGAAATGTAAAATACTTGGGCTATGTTGAAATAGCTGCGGGGCTTGTATGTGCAGCCCTTCCAGGATACGGATTCTGGTTCTGGATCTTCGGCTTCGGGATAATGCATATTGTTTACGGAAGCATAATGATGCTACAAGAAAAAAAGCACTAGTGGGGCTCATAGATAACATAAATAAACTTTTTGACCATCGCATTCGCCTTGGGATCATGTCGATTCTCGTAGTGAATGAGGATGCCGACTTCAATCGCTTAAAAGAACTATTGGATGTTACCGACGGGAATCTCGCCAGTCATTTAAAAGCCTTGGAAAAAGAAGATTATATACATGTGGAAAAACAATTCATTGGGCGTAAACCAAACACCCGTTACATTGCTACCAAAAAAGGAAAACAGGCCTTTAGCAAACATATTGATGCCTTGGAAGCCATTATAAAAAAAGGAAAGTAATACCAATGAATATCGCAGACACCATAGAACGCTACCACAAAAGAACCAGAGACAATCTCTGGATGCATTATTTTACCATTTTCACCCGCGTAGCCCTAGCAGCCGGTTTTATCCCTTCGGGAATGGTCAAAATTTTGGGCGAACGGTTTACCGCATTATCGAGTCAGCACCCATTGGGACAATATTTTGACGCCTTAGATCATACTGGATATTACTATACGTTTATTGGTGTGATGCAGGTTACGGCCGCCATACTGCTTCTTATTCCGCGTACTGCACTATTAGGCGCTTTGATTTATTTTCCTATCATTTTGAACATTGTAATTCTGACCTTTTCAGTTCGATTTGATGGTTCGTTGTTTACCTCGCCTCTCATGCTAATGGCCAATGTTTATATCCTCTTTTGGAATTACGATAAACTCAAACACCTGCTTTCCACAAGGCAATTAGATTTTAGGTTTGCTTCTGTTTTTCCGAAGGCGCCCAATAAAAAATTCCCGATCTATTCCTTTATCACAGTGCTTGCCATTACCGTGGGCACCGTGTTTGGGACCACAAACATGTACGACATTATGCCGAAGAATACCATGCCCGAATGTAAAAAACAGTTTGATGAAGACGCCAATCCACAAGCAGTTCAGGCCTTTTGTGATTGCATACATACGGAGGGAAAACGGTTGAATGACTGCATGAAGCAATATTGGAAACTCGCCGAAAACTAAAAAAATTTGAATATTAACTTTGAAATACAAAGTACTTTATGAAAAGACTGAGAAAGAAACTGATCCACTGGCTGTTTGATGCTTCCATGGTCTTGTATTGTAAATTCAAAAAGAAAACCCCCTGGGGTATCACAACATCAGACCTTCTAGAAATGCCTAAAACCACGTTCGGATATCAACTAGGTGTTTTCCTGAAAAAAAATGGTTTTGAGCTTATCCCAAAAGTGGAACGCCATGATGCCTATCACGTAGTAGCGGGCTTCGGCACACGCGTTGAAGAAGAAATTGCATTGCAATATGTTTGCTTTGCCAACGGAAAGCGCACTCCCTACCTGTTCGCTGTGCTTTTCTTGGGAACCTTAATTCTGCCTGATTACCATAAACTTTATATACGGGCCTATCGTTATGGAAAGGAGGCGAACACCTTTCATCACTTTGATTACAAGACGATTTTGCCTCTTGATTTCAAAACTTTTCAAGGAAGTATGTTTAAAAACCCATTTCATTATGTCCCAGAAGAATAACCATATCCTTCGTAAAGCTCTGATAGGAACAGTTGTGTTGGGATTGGTGGCAATTCTAACCATTATAGCCATACATCATCAAATCACTTCCATCGCTTCCCATCAGCTATTCGACGAAGTTCAAGCTATTCCAAAAAAACGTGTAGGTGTACTTCTCGGTACCGCGAAATATACTGACAACGGACGTCTAAATCTGTACTATTCCTCCAGACTAAAGGCAGCCATTGATTTATTTCAATATCATAAAATTGATTTCATCCTTGTGAGTGGTGACAACAGCCGATGCGATTACGATGAACCCACAGACTTCATGAACGACTTGATTGCCCTGGGCATTCCAGAAGATTGTATTTATCTTGACTATGCTGGGTTTTCAACTTTAGATTCGGTGCTGCGTGCACACCAGATATTTGGCGCAAATGATTTCACGATTATCTCACAAAAATTCCACAATGAGCGTGCGTTATACTTGGCCCAACAACATAACATCGAAGCTATTGGTTATAACGCCACTGAAGTCACAGGTTCATTCGGTTTAAAAACGAACCTAAGGGAATATGCAGCACGATGTAAAGCAGTGATCGATGTCATTTTCAAGGTTGAACCGAAATTCCT
>JAWWCH010000252.1:0-3916 GCA_033720575.1 Marinirhabdus sp. | reverse complement strand
GTACCGTGCATAAAATACTTTTTGTACGCTGGCCACTCCGGATTCTCGTTTTGTACGTCGGCCTTGTCTAGGAGCCCGAGACCGAGCAATTCTGAAGTCATTAATTTACCCACTTCCACATGATATTCTTTCCAATAAGCGCCAGGCACCAACATTTTGGTGGCGTCATTTTTTACGCGATTCACGGCATCGTAGACCTCACGCTGTCTTTTTGAGAAGCGTCCGTTCACGGGAATGGTACGCGACATGTCACTGCTGTAATTGGCATATTCAGCTCCTACGTCCATTAAGATCAAATCTCCATCTTTACATTGCTCCTTGTTTTCAATATAATGCAACACATTTGCATTATTGCCGCTTGCGATAATAGGAGTGTATGCAAATCCGCGACTGCGATTGCGCAAAAACTCGTGCATATATTCGGCTTCGATTTCGAATTCCCAGACCCCTGGTTTTACAAAATCGAGCACTCTTTTAAAACCTTTTTCTGTAATGTCACACGCTTTTTGCATGATATCGAGCTCAATTTGATCTTTAACGGCGCGCAAACGTTGCAGTATCGGATTGCTCTTCGCCCAGCTATGCGCCGGAAATTTGTTTTTTACCGTTTTGATGAATCGCGCTTCACGGGTTTCGGTCTCAATATTGGCACGATAGTGTTCGTTGGTGTTGAAATAGACCGTGTCACATTGCGTCATTACTTCATAAAAAACCTTGTCGAATTCCTTCAACCAATATACGGTCTTGATACCACTGGTTTCAAAGGCTTTCTCTTTCGTTAGTTTTTCGCCTTCCCATACGGCGATGTGATCGTTAGTTTCCTTTAGGAATAACATCTCCTTGTGCTTAGGATCTGGAGCATCAGGAAATAAAACCAAAATACTTTCCTCTTGATCTACTCCGCTTAAATACAGAATATCACGCGCTTGTTGAAACGGCATCGTGCTATCTGCGCTAATCGGATAAATATCATTGCTGTTAAACACGGCCAAGCTTGAAGGCTTCATTTGAGCCATAAAGTTTTTGCGGTTCTTGATGTATAAGTCAGAAGAAATCGGGTGGTATTTCATGAGTTTTGCATTTTTTTCAAAAGTAACAGAAAAATCGCCAAATTTCGAATGGGAATGCTTCAAAATTTAGCGTTCTATGCCATGAGCATTTTAAAAAAAGTGCATCTTTTCGGAAAGCTATTTAAAGGTTGCCATTCAACTTCAAAAGTGCTATTTTGTACCTTCCTTAAAATTCCAACCATGAAAAAAATAGTATTCCTAGCATCCTTGTTGTGTTTTATCCAAACCACAGTGGCGCAACAGCCCGCAACCTCTGCTACAGACGTAGAAAATGCCTTGTTGCAAAAAAAGCAGCTCACAGAAAATTCACTGGTCAAAAATCTTCCCTTTAAAAATATAGGGCCCACAATCATGAGCGGTCGGGTAGTAGATTTGGCGGTTAACCCTAAAAATCCAACCGAGTTCTATGTAGGCTATGCAAGTGGTGGTGTTTGGCATACCAAAAACAACGGAACCACATTTACTCCAGTTCTAGACAGCAGCCCTACGCAAAATGTGGGTAGTCTTGCCGTAGATTGGAGCTCGGGAACCATTTGGGTGGGTACCGGCGAAGTAAACGCCTCTAGATCTAGCTATGCTGGGATTGGAGTGTTAAAATCAACAGATAATGGCGCTTCATGGCAGAACATGGGGTTGAAAGACACGCATCATATTTCCAAAATCATTATCAATCCGAAAAACCCAGATGAAGTAGTTGTCGCAGCTGTTGGTCATTTGTATTCCACAAATAATGATCGCGGTATCTACAAAACAACTGATGGAGGCGCTACTTGGCAGCACACGCTGTTTGTGAACGAGCAGAGCGGCATTATTGAAATGGACGCAGACCCGAATAATTTCAATTTGATGTATGCGTCTTCATGGGATAAAGACCGTAAGGCATGGAATTTCCGCGGAAGCGGAACAGGAAGTGGTATCTACAAAAGTACCGATGGAGGGACTACTTGGACCAAGGTTTCGGGACCAAACAGCGGTTTTCCAACCGGTGATGGCGTGGGACGCATTGGTTTGGCAGTTTACGATGAAAACACGGTATATGCGATTCATGACAACCAAGCCCGTCGCGATGATAACAAGGAGGAAGCTGCAAGTGGTGACGAACTTTCTAAAGAACAGTTCAAGACCATGACCTCTGCAGAGTTTTTGGCTTTGGAGGATAAAAAGCTGAATGCCTACTTACGAAACAATGGGTTTCAAGAAAAATACCGCGCCGATAACGTTAAGAATATGGTGCGCGGAGGTACAGTGAAGCCCGAGGATTTAGCCAAATACCTTGAAGATGCCAACAGCATGCTTTTTGACACACCCGTGATTGGAGCTGAGGTCTATAAGAGTACCAACGGCGGAAAAACCTGGAAGAAAACCCACGAAGACTATTTAGATGGTATTTACTACAGTTACGGTTATTACTTCGGAAAAATACACGTAGATCCGAATGATAAAGATGGTATCTATATTTACGGGGTGCCTATTTTGAAATCGAAAGACGGTGGAAAGACGTTCACTTCAATTTCAGCACCGAACGTACACGCCGATCATCACGCCCTTTGGATCAACCCAAACATGCCAGGGCATTTGATCAACGGAAACGATGGCGGCGTAAACATTAGCTATGACGATGGTGAAAACTGGATTAAAAACAACCAACCAGCTGTGGGGCAGTTTTACGCCATAAATGTGGACAACGAAGAGCCGTATAATGTGTATGGCGGGTTACAGGATAATGGTGTGTGGGTAGGTCCACATGTGAACGAGGAAAACCCCGGATGGATGCAAGATGGAAAATATCCGTATGAATTTATCATGGGAGGAGACGGCATGCAAATTCAAATCGACAACAGAGATAGCGATATTGTATATACCGGCTTCCAATTTGGAAATTACTATCGCCTCAACCGAAAGACCAATCAGAACACCTATATCCAGCCCAAACACGAACTGGGTGAAAATCCGTATCGCTTCAATTGGCAGACGCCAGTTTTGTTGAGCGAGCACAATCAGGATATTGTGTACTTCGGTGGAAACAAACTGATGCGATCTATGAATCAAGGAGACGAATGGCGTGCCATTTCTGGAGACTTAACGAATGGAGGAAAGAAAGGAAATGTAGCCTATGGTACCATAACGACCATTGCTGAAAGTCCGTTTCAATTTGGATTGTTGTATACAGGAAGTGATGACGGGCTGGTGTATGTATCTAAAAATGGAGGTGCCGATTGGCAGAATATTTCAACCACTTTCCCTAAAGATTTGTGGGTAAGCCGTGTTGTGGCTTCAGCACATGCCAAAGAACGCGTTTATGTTACTTTGAATGGTTATCGATGGGATGATTTTAAACCGTATGTGTATATGAGCGACAATTATGGCGCAACTTGGAAAAATATCGGAATGAACTTACCGGCATCGCCTATTAACGTGATTCGGGAAGATCCTGAAAATGAAAATGTGCTTTATGTTGGTGCCGATAACGGCGCCTATGTTTCATTTGACAGAGGAGGGAATTGGCAGCCGTTTGCGGAAGGTTTGCCAAATGTTGCGGTGCATGATCTCGCCATTCAAAAACGGGATAAAGACCTAGTGGTGGGAACTCACGGACGATCGATTTATATCGCCGATATTTCGCTATTGCAATTAATGGATGGCAATACCATGGATGATCTGTTATTGGCAGAAATTCAACCCATTCGACACTCGAGAAGATGGGGAAGTAGTGGTTTCAATGCCTTTGGTGATTTTACCAATCAACCTTCGGTAGCGCTTCAGGTATTCGCACCTGCCGCTGGAACCGCCGAGATTTCAGTGATGGATGAAGATGGAACGGTTGTGAATTCTTGGAAAAAAGAACT
>JAWWCH010000251.1:0-3917 GCA_033720575.1 Marinirhabdus sp. | reverse complement strand
GGGGTTCATTACGACCTACAAAAGGTACCAGATTTACCACTGAAATACTACAAAGAAGCAGCAAACATCTATCGAACCATACCCCATGATTTTTCACAGCAACACGCTCAAGATCTTACGTTTAATATCGCCAGTTATTACATTGAACGAAACGATGTAAGCAACGCAAAAAAGCACATGGAATTGGTAAATGCAGAACACATCCGAAAAAAGGATGCGGTTGACAAGAAACTGATCTATGGGGTATATTATCAAATCCACAAACAATCTCAAAATGTGGATAGTGCCCTGTTTTATCTTGAAAAGCGCAAAGTCTTGGAAGATAGTTTGGCATTGGCTGAACGCACGAATACCATCAATGAATTTGAAGCCAAATACCGGGCTAGCGAAAAGGAAAAAGAAAATTTATTGCTCCAATCAGACATCAACGAGAGAAAAAGGCAGCAGAGAAACACCATACGCATTGCCGTTGCAGCCATTTTGGTAGGCACAGTAATTAGTTTTTTGCTGTATAAAAATACCAAACGAAAGCAACGCATTGCAGAACAGGCCCGAGAATTGGAAATTCGAAAAACCGAAAAACTTCTGAAAGAACAGGAGTTAACCACTATTGATGCCATGATTCGAGGGCAGGAAAAAGAACGGCAGCGTTTGGCGAGCGATCTTCACGATAGTGCGGGGGCAACCTTAGCTGCGGCAAAACTTCAATTTGACCATCTTGCTAAACACAAGGGAAAATTGTCAAATTCTGATGAACTCTTTCAAAAAACGGGGCAGCTCTTGGATGAAGCTTATTCGGAAATTCGAAATATGGCACATCTCAAAAATAGCGGTGTGATTGCCAAAAACGGTCTGCTGCCGGCAGTTCAAAAATTGGCACGAAATGCCTCTGGTGCCAATGGTCTGCAAGTTATTGTGGAAGATTTTGGTTTGGATGAACGATTGGATAACGCGCTAGAGATATCCATTTTTAGAATCATTCAAGAATTAGTGACCAACATTATCAAACATGCGCAAGCTTCTGAAGCTTCCATCGTGATCAATCAGTATGATGACTCTATCAATATCATTATCGAAGACAATGGTCGCGGATTTGAGGTTCGGAGTTTCGCAAGTACAGATGGAATGGGTCTTTCCAGTATTGAGAGGCGTATAGAGCAGCTGGAAGGTACTTTGGAAATAGATTCAACCGTAGGAAAAGGCACACACGTATTAATAGATATCCCCTTATGATAAAAATAGCCATAGCAGAAGACCATCAATCATTAATGGATGGCATCGAACTCCTCTTGCGTTACGAAGAGGACATAACGATCGTTGGAATGGTAAACGATGGCGAGGCCCTGTTGCAAATCGTAGCGCAATATCGCCCCGACGTGGTTCTTACAGATATTAAAATGCCAAAATTAGATGGTATTGCCGCGACAAAAACCATCACCAAACTTTACCCAGATACAAAAGTGGTTGCCTTCAGCATGTTTGACCAAGAAGATGCCGTTCACCAAATGGTTGCTGCCGGTGCCGTGGGATATCTGTTAAAAGATTCACCCTTGGAAGAAGTACTGAATGCCGTTCATGCCGTGTTTAATGGTGCTACATTCTTTGACAAAAGCCTCCCTCCTTCCCTCTTTGATCCTACTAGCCAAAAAACAACTTCAAAAGGTAAATTATCAAAAAGTGAACGCGAAATATTAACAATGATCGGTGAAGGTAAGACCACAAGTCAAATTGCCGACCTTCGGTTCACAGCAGTTTCCACGGTAGAGAAACACCGCAAAAATATGATTCGAAAGTTAGGTTTGTCAGGTAAGGGTGAATTGTTGCGCTATGCCCTCGAGAAAAAATATGATTTCTGATAGAAATCCCTTGTATTGGGTATTTGAGATTTGGAGGAAGGGTACTAATTTCGAGCCATGCAATTAAAAGATAAAATCACACACTTGGTATCCAACCGCAGTGCTGCGGAACACCACTTATCAGCAGATGAAATCTTAGATATTCTACAATTGTTAAAACCTATTTCCAAAAACAAAGCACTGATAGAAAAATGTATACTGCTTCTGCATGCGTTTGGTCAAGTACCTAAAAGCAATTCAAAATTGACCAAGCGCGAAAATCAAGTCTTTAATCTCATCGGAACGGGACTAAGCTCAAAAGATATAGCAGAATTGCTTCAAATCAGCTCGGAAACCGTAGGAACCCACAGAAAAAACATCATAAAGAAACTAGAATTAACGGGCACTGGAAACCTTCAAAAGATTGCATTCCAACAGAACAATATCGAGACTTGCCCTGGAGAAAATACCCGATAATGGGTATTTCTTATTGAAACCCACACTAATATATTTGTAGTAACTCAAAAAATCAATAAAGAATAGAAATTCACCAAATTCAACACTTATACATAAACTAAATTTAAAATTATGACTAAAATTAAATACCTGTTGCCCTTACTATTTCTTTTCGCTTTTACGTTCACCTCTTGTGAAGAGGAAGAGGAACCCGAGCCAGAAGAAGAACAAGTTGAAGTGAATGAAACTTCAATTATACCAAGTACAACTGCCGGAAGGCCTAACAATTATTTAGGCTGTGTAGCCATTGACAGTCGAGTGACCACCATCGAAGTATGGGATCACGGTCAAATAGATGGTGATATTGTTTCCATCTTTGGAAACGGGGTTACCCTTATTGACGAAATTGAATTGGATGGTCCTGGTAATCCAGTGCGTAGAGATTACGATTTCGGATTTAATGGGTTTAATTATGTTACGCTTTACGCCCATAACTTGGGAGATATTGCACCAAACACCTGTACAGTATCCATTAATGGTTCTGAATTTATATTGGAAGCCAACCTAGAAGCCAATGGCGCTATTGACGTCATCGTAACAGGATACGGTGTTGATTGTAGTGACGCTACCGGAGGAGGTAGTTCTGGAGGTTCTGGTGGATCTGGAGGGTCTGGAGGTTCTGGAGGTTCTGGTGGATCTGGTGGATCTGGAGGGTCTGGAGGATCTGGAAGTGGCTCTACAACTGGAGATATAAAATTTTGGATTGGCGAGGACTTTGGTTGTGGCCCCATTTCGGTGAATGTTAGTGGCGCTGGATCTAGCACGATCACAGGTTTCTTCTTCGGGAGTCCTGGGGATTGTGATAATACTGACGCTGGAGGAAACTTCAACGACTTAGCGCCTGGTAATTATAATTATTCTGCTAGTTGCACCGACAGAACTTGGGACGGCAACTTCACCATAGAAGAAGGTGGATGTATCTTATTTGAGCTGCAGTAGCTGCCATCAGTTACATCAAAAAAACCTCCTTGCGTAGCCACAAGGAGGTTTTTCTATTTTATAAAAGTTACAATTTACCCTTTGAGGTAACCGTACTCTTTACTGTACTTCAACATCTGCTCTTCAAAGGTGGCAGGCTGTTCAATGGTAAAGCTTTCAATATCTCCAGCATCATTCATCTTAGGAACAATAACTGGGTTTACAAAGCCGCTATAGGGTGCCGACTTAAATTTACTATTTCTCTCTAGAACTTGTTTGTGTAAATCTTGGTCAACCTTAACTCCGTAATCTTCTACCAAGGCCTTGGCCGCCTCATAATCACCTTCTGAGGTAATCCGTTGGGTTTCACGAAGCAATTCCCCAAACAATTCACGAAGTTTCTCGTAATCCTTAATGTCGTAATAGGTTTTTCCATCACGTTGTACTTTTTCAATCACGTTTTCTTCCATTCCTCTTTCGTACACCCAAGCACTCACCCATTGGCGATTTCTCATATGTGCTTCCTCTACCTCGTCACCTAACTCCAATCGCACTAATTGTCCGATCAGACCATTCCGGATATACCCATCATAGGCTGCCATACCGGTCTCCTTCCAGTTTTCAACCAACCCCAACTCTTCTAGTTTT
>JAWWCH010000250.1:0-3918 GCA_033720575.1 Marinirhabdus sp. | reverse complement strand
CCGAAGTCTGCAGAGGCTACCAAAGCCAAAGCATATAAGGGTACGGTAGAAGCAATGCAATAATGATTTTGCCTTGAGGAAACTTTTCCTCTGGGTAGTATACCTACTATATGGCAACAGAAAATAAAAATTTATCGGTTTACGATAAAGCAACAATCCCAAGCGCGAAAGATTTTCGGTTTGGGATTGTTGTTTCTGAATGGAACAGTAATATCACAGAAGGGATGTTTCAAGGCGCATTTGATGCCCTAATCGATTGCGGAACACTCAAGGAGAATATCGTTCGATGGAATGTACCCGGGAGTTTTGAATTGATTTACGGATGTAAACAGCTCACAAAAAGTTTTGACATGCTAGATGCTGTCATTGCCATTGGCAGTGTGATACAAGGCGAAACCAAACATTTCGATTATGTATGCGAAGCCGTAGCTCAAGGAATTAAAGACCTGAATGTACAGGGTGACATTCCGGTGATATTTTGCGTGCTCACAGACAACAACTTACAACAGGCCATAGACCGAAGTGGCGGAAAGCACGGAAATAAAGGCACCGAAGCCGCTATCGCAGCAATCAAGATGGCACAGCTGCGTAAAGATGCTAAGTTTTATAAGTAGTTAGATGTTGGTACTAAGACTTAACTTATGACTTACGACGTATGACTTATGACTTACGACGTAAGACGTAAGACGTAAGACGAAACACAAAGGATGTGAAAGGTAGGGCATAAGGCTGTCTCCCAACTCCCAGCTTCCAGCCTTGCACTTCCCAGCTTCCCACTTCCAACGTTCCACACCAAGCCCCCTTCACCAAAACGTGTTGTTTTTTGGAACGGTAGTTGTTTATAGATTACTCGTTAAACCACTTCAAAATCTGCTACTTTTTAAGTACATTTGAAGGTAATACAAGCACTATGAAAGTTAGTTTCTTAAAACGTACCAAACCCAATAATCGTTTCAATTACACCCCAAGGTATTACAAGGGAAAAGAAGATGCGAATGAATACAACTTCGCGAATAAGTTTGAAAAGTATTACGAAACGTATAATAAAAATGATTTTGGCTCACATTGGCGCGATGCGCGGTTTGCAAGCAGAAATCGAAGCAATGGGGGGTTAAATAAAACCATTTTAGCCATTGCACTGGTTTTGGTTTTCATTTGTTTGTGGATTTTAGATTTCGACCTTTCAATTTTTAGTTAGCCCTTTACATGGCAGATATCATAGCCTTATTACCCGATCATGTTGCCAATCAGATCGCGGCAGGGGAAGTTGTTCAACGTCCTTCTTCTGTGGTTAAAGAATTGCTTGAAAATGCTATTGATGCTGGCGCCACCAGTATAACCTTGGTAGTTAAAGATGCGGGTAAAACGCTGGTTCAAGTCACAGATAACGGTATTGGAATGTCTACTACCGATGCTCGGTTGAGCTTTGAACGCCATGCCACGAGCAAAATCAAAGTGGCAGACGACCTATTCAACTTGCACACCAAAGGATTTCGAGGGGAAGCCTTGGCTTCAATTGCAGCGATTGCTCATGTTACCCTAAAGACCCGCAGAGCCGAGGACGAGGTGGGAACCCAAGTGGAGATAGAAGGAAGTTCTGTTACTTCTCAAGAACCTGCCGTAGTGCCCAAGGGAACTACCATTTCCGTAAAGAATTTGTTCTACAACATTCCTGCACGACGCAACTTCTTAAAGAGCAATCCCGTTGAAACACGGCACATCATTGATGAATTCCATCGCGTGGCCTTAGCGCACCCGCAGATTGAATTTGTGATGACCCACAATGGAAGTGATGTGTTCAATCTTCCAAAGAGCAATAGTAAGCAGCGAATTGTAAACATCTTTGGTAAAAAGACCAATGAAAAGTTAGTGCCTGTTGCTGAAGATACTGAAATTGTTACCGTCTCAGGTTTTGTGCTCAAACCCGAGTTTGGTAAAAAGAGCAGGGGCGAGCAATTTTTCTTTGTGAACGATCGCTTTATCAAGAGTCCGTACTTGCACCACGCCGTTTCAGCGGCGTTCGAGGGCCTGCTGAAGCAAGGTACGCATCCTGGGTATTTTTTGTTCTTGGAAGTAGATCCACATTCTATAGATATCAATATCCATCCCACAAAAACAGAAATAAAGTTTGATGACGAGCATAGTATTTATGCGATGTTGCGTGCTACGGTAAAACACAGTCTGGGGCAATTCAATGTAGCACCGGTATTGGATTTCAACAAAGATTCAGGGTTTGATACGCCATACGACTATAGCAAAAGACAGCCGCAAGCACCTAAAATCGAAGTAGATAAAAGTTTTAATCCCTTCAAGGAAGACAAACCTCCAAAGCAAGGCCATATCAACTTTCCTTTTAAACGGGAAAAACAGGCCAGCTGGGAATCGCTGTACGTAGGGCTCAATGATACGCCAATACCCACCGCTTCAAGTGAGTCTCTAGAAGCTGAAGCCATCACTTTTGAAAGTGATGAAATTACGGGAAGTCTCTTCCAGCCTGAAGCTAACGAACCGGCACACGGCACTTTTCAATTGCAGCAAAAATATATTGTGAGTCCGATTAAGAACGGCATGTTGGTCATTCACCAGCATTTAGCACATTACAGAATACTGTACGAAGAATTGCTCTCAAACATTACTGTGCAAGAGGGGATAAGTCAACAATTGTTATTTCCGCTACAGCTTCATTTTTCCAAACCAGATTTGGTGATATTAGAACATGTAAAAGAGGCCTTGGAACATACGGGTTTTGTGTTTGGAGTAACAGAGGGCGATACGGTACAAATTACCGGTTTACCCGTAGCTTTGAACGAACGCCAAGCGGGAAACACATTAGCGCAGTTGGTAAGGGATATTAATGAGGAAGTGCCCGATGCGGGCTTTAGCCAAAATGATCTTTTGGCTAAAAGTATGGCGAAAAGTATGGCGATTAAAACGGGTGCTGCTTTAAACAAAGAAGCACAAGAGCACTTGGTGCACCGTTTGTTTGCATGTAAGGAACCTAGTGTGTCACCAGATAATAAGCCTGTGTTGGTAACGATTGATGCCACCGACTTAGATAAAAAATTTATGTAAATGAGAAGCGTTAGCGATACGGTAAAACATATTATCATCATCAATATCATTTTTTGGATAGCCACTCTGCTGATTGGCAAGAATGGTGATTTTATGAACGATTTGTTTGCCATGCATTTTCCGTTAAATGACGGATTTCAACCGTGGCAGATCATCACCCACATGTTTATGCATGCCAGTTACGAACAGGGTGGCGGCATAGCGTTTTATCATATTTTGTTCAACATGTTCGGGGTCTGGATGTTCGGAACCCCTTTGGAACAGATTTGGGGCAAGAAGAAATTTATATTCTTTTACATTTCAGCGGGACTTGGATCTTTGTTATTATATACTGGAATTTTATATTTTCAGTTTAATGCCGCTTTGGATACCTTACTGGCAGCGGGTTTTGAACGGGCAGAAATTTTTGAAGTGTTGAACTCTGGTGATTATATGTATGATAAGCGTTGGGAAACCGCATTGGGTGGAGAAGAAGGGGTTATAGATATTTTGCGTCCTTTCAATTCGGTAATGTTAGGGGCATCAGGAGCACTGTATGGTATTTTAGTAGCCTTTGCCATGACTTTCCCCAATACGCCGTTAATGCTTATCTTTTTACCAATTCCGATAAAGGCGAAGTATTTTGTGCCCGGGGTGTTGGCAATCGACCTATTTTTCGGATTAACTTCGTATTCCATTGGTCCGATAGCACACTTCGCCCATATTGGTGGAGCTATTGCAGGCTTTATTATGGCGTATTATTGGAAGAAGAACAGTTTTAATGCAAATCGATGGAACTAATATGAGCACGAACAATCTTGCATATCAGTACAAAACGGCGAATATCATCATTAAATTGATCGTCAT
>JAWWCH010000249.1:0-3938 GCA_033720575.1 Marinirhabdus sp. | reverse complement strand
GAAGAAGCGGTAGATGAATTTATCATTTATGCCAGCGACAATGAAAGAGGGTTTGCTGTATTTAGGCTTATAGGCGACGATATGGAACCTGATAGTTTGATAAAACTGTTGACCTCAATAGATGATGGAGACGTAGATGTGACCCAACTAAAAACCGTTGGAGATATGTTCCAAGGCTTTACGAACAATGGTGTTGAAATAAAATAACAGGTTAGATTGAAATAAAAAAAGGCTTCAGAGTAATCTGAAGCCTTTTTTTGTATCTAAAATTTAAATCCCAGTGTAATTTGATGGAGTAATAACGCGCATTTCAGCTTTGATCTCTTCGGAAACTTCTAGCGTTTCAATGAAATCTGCCATCGATTTTTGAGTAATGGTCTCATTGGTTCGGGTCAATCCTTTGAGTGCTTCATACGGATTGGGGTAGGCTTCTCTCCTAAGAATGGTTTGAATGGCTTCCGCCACAACAGCCCAATTGTTTTCAAGATCTTGTTCAAATTTAGACGCGTTCAACAATAGTTTGTTCAGTCCTTTGAGTGTAGATTGAAAAGCAATGAGGGAATGGCCAATAGGCACACCAATATTCCGAAGTACGGTGCTGTCTGTAAGATCACGTTGCAATCGACTCACGGGCAGTTTTGCTGCAAGATGTTCGAAAATAGCATTTGCGATGCCCAAATTTCCTTCGCTATTTTCAAAGTCGATAGGATTTACTTTATGGGGCATGGCAGACGATCCTACTTCTCCTTTCTTGATCTTTTGTTTGAAATAGTCCATGGAAACGTAGGTCCAGATGTCTCGATCTAAATCAATGATAACGGTATTGATTCGTTTCATGCAATCGAACAAGGCCGCCATATGGTCGTAGTGTTCAATTTGCGTAGTGGGGAAGGAGTGGTGTAATCCCAATTGGTTTTGAACGAAATCGGTTCCAAACGCTTTCCAATCTACGTTAGGATAGGCTACTTTATGCGCATTAAAGTTACCGGTGGCACCACCAAATTTAGCCGCGCTTTTGATGTTATTTAATAGATCAAACTGTTCTTCGATACGAACCACAAACACTTCAATCTCTTTTCCTAAACGGGTAGGCGAAGCCGGTTGCCCGTGGGTACGTGCCAGCATGGGGATATCAGCCCATTCGTTGGCCAATTCGGCAAGTTTCTCTTTTAATTCCATGAGTAGTGGAACATAGACCTCGTTCATCGCTTCTTTAAGTGAGAGCGGTACAGCCGTATTGTTGATGTCTTGAGAGGTCAAACCGAAATGTATGAACTCTTTGTAGGCCTGAAGTCCCATCGCGTCAAACTTTTCTTTGATGAAATATTCAACGGCTTTCACATCATGGTTGGTTATTTTTTCAGTGTCCTTTATTTTCTGGGCATCTTCCGAAGTAAATTCAGTAAAAAGCTTTCGCAACGCACTAAATTTGCTAGTATCGAAATCTTTGAGCTGGGGTAATGGAAGGTTGACCAAAGCGATGAAATATTCAATTTCAACCTGAACACGGTATTTTATCAATGCTTCTTCGGAAAAGAAAGGGATCAGGCTTGAAGTTTTGGACGCATACCTACCGTCAATGGGCGAAATGGCTTGCAATGCTTGAGTTGACATGATGTTTGTTTTAGGATTTCGAAACCGATGGTTGAGACGAAAAATAAAGGTGCAAAGATACTTTTTTCCGAGCTGAAATTCGAGGAAAATTTAGATTTTACTATGGTTGCGCTGATCGCCTTCCTGGGCGGCAATCATCGCAACCACCTTTTGTCCACGGTTTTTATAACCCGCACTTCCTTTGGGAAGGTTTTGGGTGATGTTTGTTTTCAATTCTTTGTGAATCCACTCTGTTTCAGTTCCCAGATGGTATAATGCCAACATGGCTCGGGCTTGACAGGATACTTTTTGATCGCTGATTAGCCAATCAAAGCAACATTCGGTCATTCTTTGCTTGTGTTCAGTAGTTAAGATCTGTTTTAATTCAGGTACCTCTTTCTTATAATATGCGATGGAAATTACTTCGCACAGATAGGCGAAAGTGCGTATTTGCCCATCTGTTGTCGCCTTAGGAAGCTTCTCGAAAATTTCATCTAGAAAAGGATAGATGAGCGACAGTTGTTCGCGGAAGACAAATTCGAGTACCCAAGTTGCTTTGGTGGCCAATGTTTTATCGTCGTGAAAACAATAATCAACCAATTCGTTAAGGGTTTCCGGATGTTTCAATACCCATTGGGCTGCCTCGAGCCGATTTTTTCGATAGGCTTTTTCGTAATTGATTTGTGAGAACAGTTCAGATGTCATGTGTTCTTTCGGTCATTTATTTCACGAACTACTTTTGGCACTCCAGTAGTAGCTTTTTCAGTAAAGACAGTGATGTTTGCGTTCGATTGTAGCGACGGATTGGGATCAACAAAATAACAATGGGCATGGTCAGGTGCGTACTGAATGAGCCCTGCCGCAGGATACACCTGCATCGAGGTGCCTACAATAATGATTACTTCAGATTGACTAACAATTTCGGCAGCAGTTTCAATGAGCGGTACTGCTTCACCAAACCAAACAATATGGGGTCGTAATTGGTGATTGTGCTCACAGAAGTCTCCCAAGTTGAGGTCGCTTTTCCAATCAAGGATCAAATTTTCATCAAAGGTGCTGCGTACTTTGAGCAGTTCGCCATGCAGATGCACCACATCAGAGCTACCCGCGCGTTCGTGCAGATCATCTACATTCTGAGTGATGATGGTCACGTCGTGATCGTTTTCTAGTTCGGCAAGCGCAACGTGGGCGCCATTGGGTTGCACTTCCAATAATTGGCGCCTACGCTGATTGTAAAAATCGAGCACGAGCTCTGGGTTGTTGGCAAATCCTTGGGGCGAAGCCACCGTCATTACATCGTGACCTTCCCACAATCCGTTGCTATCTCGAAATGTTTTGAGTCCGCTCTCAGCACTTACACCGGCGCCCGTTAATACAGCTATCTTCATATGATTCATGTGAATTACGAAGGTACTAATGATTTTTTAGTTTTAGCGAATGGAGGAACTGTCAGCACCGTGATGTTTCCCTTCCCAACTATAAAGTTTTTGTTATTTTCGTAGCAAACCAATCGCGTGGATCCAGAATTATTTGAATACCTGCAAACCTATCTTACCGATAGAAGAAGAGCCCTGTTTAAGAAAGTGCTGGCACAGCGAACGCGTCATTTTACCGTGGTTACCGAAGACGTTTATCAGCTGCACAACACCAGTGCCGTAATGCGTACCTGCGATGTTTTTGGAATTCAGGATTTGTATGTGGTAGAGGAATTGTTTGGTAAGCGCATCGATAAAGAAATTGCCATGGGCGCGCAGAAGTGGGTAAGTTTACAGCGTAGGAATACCATTCAAGAATGTATGTCTGAGCTTAAAACCAAAGGCTACCAAATCATTGCTACCACACCTCATGCCAGTGATAGTGCCCTTCATGATTTTGATGTGACTAAAAAGGCTGCTTTTTTCTTCGGAAAGGAAAGCGAAGGTCTGAGTGATATGGTGATGGAAGCGGCTGATGGACACTTGAAGATTCCGATGTATGGTTTTACCGAAAGTTTGAATATCTCTGTTTCGGCAGCAATCATCCTGCAGCATGTGGTGAGTAAACTCAAAAAAACCGAAATCGATTGGCGACTTTCAGAGCAAGAACGGTTGCAGATTGAAATGGAATGGACCCGAAAGACCATTAAGAGTGTGGATGAGATTTCAGCTCGGTTTTACGCAGACAAAGAAAAGCAGTAATCAAAAAATATATACCTTGTTCATCCAAAAAACATTCCCAATATGAAACATAACACTTTTGCATGGGTTGAAATACCTGTGAACGACATGTCCCGGGCCATTGCTTTCTATGAAACCGTTTTTAAAGTTCACATACAGCGTGTAGATCTTGGGGGTTTAGAAATGGGT
>JAWWCH010000248.1:0-3941 GCA_033720575.1 Marinirhabdus sp. | reverse complement strand
TTATCCACTCCGCTAGTTCCAGTTCCGAAAACAATACCCAAATCGTAATTGGGTGTAGACTCAGAAATAGGTACACCCGACTGTTTCATGGCTTCCATTCCTGCCATAATACCGTAGAGAATACCACTACTGTTGAAATTACGAAGCTGAAGATCGCTCATGTACGCTCGCTTCATTTCGTCAGTGACCTGTGGAATTCCGCCTAGCTGACACGAAAATTTGAGTGCCCCCAACGCTTCGTAATGACGAATGCCTGAAGTTCCATTCTGAATGGCTTCGGCAAATGCGGCAATGCCAACCCCATTGGGAGCGGCTATTCCTAAACCTGTTATGACGACTCTTTTTCTGATATTATGTTTGTTTTGACGTTCCATTGATCATGCCACTGATGGTGCCTTTTGCGACCACGGTTCCTGCTGCGTTCAACATTTTAACGTTGCACTTCAATTTGTGGAATCTGAAATATTCTTTTTCTGAAATTACACGAACGGTTTCTCCGGGGAATACAGGTTCATAAAAATCAATAGTTTGATTACTCAGCGCAATTTGAGCTTGAGCAGTTTCTAGGTCTTTTAAAAGAAAAAGTCCCAAGCAAACCACGCCAATTTGTGCCATACATTCAGTCAAGATTACTCCAGGCGTTATTGGACGGTTTTTAAAATGACCTTCATAAAAGTAGGAATCTGACTGAAAAGTATAAGTGCCTGTTGCACCGTCTTCCGTCAGACTTGTGAGTTCGTCAACAAACAAAAACGGTTTGCCATAGGGCAATTGCGCGATGATATGTTGAAAGTTTTGACTCATGTTATGCTCCAAATTTAGTTACCGAAGACTTTCGCCTCCATCTACTTTTAGAATGGTCCCGTTGATCCATTTAGCTTCTTCCTGGCACAACAACCACACCGCATTTGCCACATCTTCTGCTTCCGTTAGTCTTCCAAAGGGATTCCGTTTCTCTGCCATTTCTGCTAATTTTTCACTACCAGGAATCATTTCGAAAGAAGGGGTTTTGGTAGTCCCTGCTTGAATACAGTTGGTGGTCATTCCAGAATGCGCCAAACTAACTGCCATTTGCCGCATCAATGCTTCCAAAACCGATTTCGCTGCGGAAACAGCACCATATCCTGGCCATACTTTGGCGTTCCCTTCGCTGGTAAATGCGATGTTGCGGCAGCTTGGGCTACATTTTTTATGCTTTATCAATTCGGCGGTCCATTCCCACCAGCTCGTGGCCATAGCGTGAATGGTAATATCCAAATCAGCTTTTGAGAGGGTCTCGGTTTCTGAGTTCATGGCCTTTAAACTTCCTTTGGCAATGCTATGCACCAATACCGCAACACTGTTTTGCGCTATTGATGCAATGATTTCTTTTCTAGTTTCAGTTTTAAGCGCATCTTTATTATATGTGGTCACTGTACCGCCATGGGCTCTCATTTTTTGGAATTCAGCTTCAAGGGCCGAAGCGCGTTGCTTTCGATCACGATGTACAATTACAAGGTTGTACCGTTTCGAAAGCTTATGCGCCGTTGCTAAGCCTAGGCCACTACTTCCCCCGAGGATGATTGCTGTGTTTTTCATGCTACGTGTTTAAAATTCCAATAATACCCGTTGTGCCGAAAAACCAGGTCCGAAACTGAGCATGAGCCCTAATTCTCCTGGCTTCGGATTTTTATCCATAAATCGCTCTAACACATATAGGACTGTCGCACTGCTCATGTTTCCGTACAATCGGAGTGTTTCTTTAGTGTCGTCAATGTTTTTTCCCATCGTTCCGAATAAGGCTTCAACGGTCTGAACAATTTTCTTTCCACCAGGATGAAAAATCAGATGATCGATTTCATTTATTGTTTTGCCATTCTTCTCTAAAAACGGATATACAATATCAGGAAAATGATCGGCTATTTTCTGTGGTACTTCCTTGTCTAAGACCATTTGTAAGCCTGTGTTCACCAAGCTAAATCCCATCATTTCGGTTGCATCATAGAAATGGTACATCTCTTCATCGATGATCTTGGGACCGGTTGAATCTGTTTCCGAAGAGAGCAACACGCAAGCGGCGCCATCACCAAAAATGGCAGCACTTACGATGTTGGTCATTGAATAATCGTCTAATTGAAAAGTTGCGGTAGGCGATTCCAACGCAACCACGGCGGCACGTTTCCCCGGATTCGCTTTTAAAAAATTCTTTGCATAAATAAGGCCACTTACCCCTGCAGCACATCCCATCTCAGTGACCGGCAAGCGCACCACATCTTGGCGCATTTTTAGATTATTGATGAGATACGCGTCTACTGAAGGAATCATGATACCCGTACAACTCACCGTAATCAAGTAATCGATACTTGTTGCTTCCCAATTCGCTTTGACTAGTGCTTTTTCGAGCACCTGTTTGCCAAGCTTTTTGACTTCACGAATGTAGATGGTATTGCGTTCTTCAAAACTATTACGCAGAAACACCTCATGGGCGTCCATTATGGAATACCGTCGTTCTACGCCGGCTCCTTCAAAAAGCTTCAACACTTTTCGTTTAAAACGTTGGTCCTGACCTTCAAGCCATGCTTCAACAAAAGGCAAAATTTCGGAAGTTTCTCGAGTGTACTCCGGCAGTTGTTTGGCCACAGTAGTAATGCTGACAGCTGTTTCTATAATCGTTTCTTTTTAAGTTTCTATTTTTCTTTTCGCTGCTATTTTTCAAGAATCCATTGCCAACGGAATGCCCATTTCCAGGAAATACGATGTGTATATCCTGAAAGGGATTTGGATAATTGGTCTAGCTCTTTTTTTTTGAAACCGCGAGCTACGGAAACCAATCCGTCGTGTCTCGCAATTCGTGTCTTTATAAAGATACTACTGAAAATCCGAAACAACCAAAATGCCCACCAATTTCGTTGAAGGTCATTTACAATAACACCAAGTTGTGATTGATGACCTAGCGTTTTTAATATCGATTTAATCTGCTCATTATCAAAATGATGCAAAAATAATGTACACAAGGCAATGTCATAATTATGCGGTATGGGGGCATCAGAAAAAATATTGTGATGTCCATATTCGATATTGGCGTAGTCTTGACTGCGATTCTTGGCTTGGTCTAAGATATTTGGATTGGCATCGATGCCTATCAGTTTAAAATCGTGGCCATTTTTTTCTCCATATTCCGCCAGTTTCCGCAATATGGCGCCATCTCCACAACCAATATCTACTATAGTGATTTGTCTGTTGCTTGGTGCTTTAGCCAACAAGTATTCAATTCCTGAAATGGTAACGTTCTCGCCGCCCAACCACGAATTTACCACATCTAAATCATGTAACATGCGTTCCATTTCGGGACCTTTTAGATCTAAATCATCAAGAATTTCATCTTGTGTAGAGCGGTATGCATTTGAAAATTGAATCATAATAACACTTCACCATGGGTTTGTTTGATGATCTTTGGAACCATACTGGGAAACTGGTTTGCGAGCGCATAAGCGCTTTTGGCCAATCGAGGTTGCAATAATATATTTTGGATGTATCTTCCCATTCGTAGTGGCTTGGAAAATTGGTTCTTCCAACTTTGAAGATACGCCTTTTCAATATCAACTCGAGCAGATTTATTAGATATAGATGCTAGAAGCAGTTCTGAAAGGATTTTAGCACTGTGTATGGCCATGGCCATGCCGTTTCCACATAGCGGATGGATTAGACCGGCACTGTCTCCCACCATCAAAATATGATCCACTACGGGTTCTTTAGGATAAAAGGAAACTTGACTGATGGTCAACGGCTTCTCGAACAATGGTGTTGCATGTCGAAAAAAATGGCTCAAATGCGGATTCTTAGATACTACTTCTGTTTGAAAATTTTTAATGGAACTAGATGATTTAAAAGCCTTATAGGTTGTCAAATAACATGCATTCACAGCACCGGTCTCCACTTGTGAGAGTCCGCAATACCCTCCT
>JAWWCH010000247.1:0-3944 GCA_033720575.1 Marinirhabdus sp. | reverse complement strand
GCTTCGGCAACGGCGGGATAATAATTGAGCAGGGCCGATCCTGAGGTACAGACCACAGCAACGGGTCTTTTGATTTGCTGTGCCATTCCCATGGCGAAAAAAGCCGCACAACGCTCGTCTACGATGCTAAAACTATGAATATCCGGGTGTTCCGTAAAACCAATGGTAATTGGTGCATTTCTAGAACCGGGTGAAATTACAACGTGATCAATTCCTTTTGCAAGACATAAGGCCACTACTGTTTGTGAAAGAGATTTACTACTGAAATTCATTGATACAAAGGTACGAAGCCGCGTGCTATTCTTAAAGTAGTGGTTGTATAACTTTTGCCATGGTAGCAAGCTTATTATGCGTTTCTTCCCATTCGTCTTCGGCAACAGAATCTACTGTAATCCCTCCTCCCGCATACAAAGTTGCAGTTTGGTCTGAAATGGACATACAGCGCAGGTTTACGAACAATTTAGAACAGCGTTGTGCTTCACAGACCGGTCCTAAAAATCCAGTATAGTACGAACGATTATACCCTTCATGCTGCTGTATAAACTTTAACGCGGCCGTTCTGGGCGTACCACAAACGGCAGGAGTAGGATGCAACGCATTGGTTATTTCGGTGAGTGTAGCGCGTGTGGTATTTAATACACCACTAACATCAGTGCGAAGGTGCGCAATATTTCCGGCAACATGGGTTTGGGTCTTTGACACTTTTAAAACTGAGGTTCTGTTCTCAAGGCTCTTGATGATAGCGTCTGTTACCCACTGTTGCTCACGGCGCTCTTTGCCCGACCAATGCAACATCTTCTGATCATTCACCTTTTGGGTTCCGGCCAATGCCATGGTTTTAAAGTTCAATCCCTCGGTTTCTAACAACACTTCAGGGGTTGCACCACACCAAAGACCAGAAGTTGGGTGATACCATACGTAGCGAAACGCATTTTTGTGTCTTTTGAAGAGTTCTTCGCAAAGCTGCTCTACACTGAAATTGGATAGGGTTAACCTTTTTTCACGCGAAAGCACTATTTTTTGCGCAACGCCAGATTTGATTTTTGAAATGGCCTTCTGAACCATCTCCATATATCTCTTCTTATCTGCATCCTCCTCATCCAGTGGGGGCGTTGCATTTTTTATCGTAGGAGTCGCTGGCAAAGGAACTTCAAAAAAAGAAGCCTCAGAAAATGGAATCTGTAACAACTCGCCATCAAAACCAAATGGCGCCATCACAAAACTTTTGTCTATAAAACTTTTGGTAGTAAACGCATTTGCTTCATTTTGAAACGCAGCTTTGAGTAGTTTTTCCCCAGGCAACGCAAACAGAACGAAAGAAATACCAGCTTCATAGTGCTGTTTGGCTTTGGATACAATTTGGGTATACTGCATATTGAGAATGTGTTACTTTAGATTTACAATCCCGTCTTCATACACACCTACTTTATCAATGTAAGTGTTGTTAATTTAATCATCGAAACCAATTCTTCAGCTTCGTTTACAATTCGAATCTGCCAAAGTTGCGTGGTTTTACCCTTGTGAATGATGGCGGCATGGGCATACACATACCCATCTCGCACAGCTTTTACATGGTTCGCAGCGATTTCAATTCCACGAATGGCACTATTCTTTGCATCCAAAAACATAAATGCTGCCGCACTGCCAACACTTTCTGCCAAGGCCACTGAGGCACCGCCATGTAATATTCCATCTGGTTGATGCACTTTTGGCGTAACAGGCATTCGGGCTGTTAAGCTGTTTTCGGAAATGGCGACAAATTCGATCCCTATGGTCTCCATCAATGTGTTTTTACACATTTGGTTACACTTCGATAGTAGTTCTGCGTTCGCGTTGTTCATTTCAATTAAATTACCTTTGTAAAAATACAAAACCAGCGCCATAATGACTCTTGAAAAACAAGTAAATTACCTTACCTGCAATACTTATACGGTTTTGAATACCTACACCGAAAAAACAAAAAATGTATGGCTGGTTTTCCACGGTATGGGCTACCTCAGCAAATACTTTGCACGTTACTTTGAAGGCTTAGATCCGGACGAAAATTTTATAATCGTTCCACAGGCGCCCTCAAAATATTATATGGGTCCGAAGTTCAAGCATGTAGGGGCTTCATGGCTAACTAGGGAAAACACCGTTATAGACACACAAAATGTTCTCAATTACGTTGATCAAGTTTGGAAAGAAGAAAAACCTGAAGAACCATTCCGGTTTATCGTACTAGGCTACTCCCAAGGCGTTTCTATCGCCATGCGTTGGTTGGCCAAGCACAAGCTCAGCTGTGACGAACTCATTCTGCACAGCGGGGGTATTCCCAAAGAATTGGGTGCTGAAGACTTCCATTACTTATCTGACGATTGTAAAGTGACTTATTTATACGGAGACAAGGACGAATATATCACCGAAGCGAAAAAAACAGAAGAGACCTTGAAAGGAAACTCGATTTTTGGTGAAAAACTCTCAGTATCAGTATTTCAAGGCGTTCACGAGGTAAACACCAACTTTATACACCGTTTAGCGGAAAAATAGTGCATTTCAACTGTGTATTTCATCGAATTTATTTGCATTTCAGCAAATTATAGTTTTAATTTACAATAAATTGTAAGAATAATCTTAACTAACCTCCGATGAAAAAACTTCTTCTTACCCCCGTTTTCGTGCTGTGCTGTGCTGCTATTGTGGCTCAGGTAAGTCCAACAGAAAAGCAGGCCCTCTTAGATTTTTACAAGGCTACCAATGGTCCTGACTGGGTGCAATCATGGAATCTTGACACTACTGTAGACCAATGGCAAGGGGTTACCGTAGAGAACAATAAGGTAACCGGCATCAGTCTATTTTTCAATAATATCAAAGGAGAACTTCCTGAATCAATTGGAGACCTGACACATTTAAAAACATTAGAACTTTCGTTCAATCAAATTAGCGGTCAGCTTCCAGAAAGCATCGGAAACTTATCACAATTGGAAGTGTTGGCATTTAATGGTAACGCACTAACCGGAGCCATCCCGGCTTCGTTGGGGCAACTTCTTAACCTAAAGCAACTTCATTTAAGTAGCAATCAGTTGTCCGGACAAGTTCCAGATGCTATAAATGCGCTGAGTAAGTTAGAAGTGTTCAATGTGTTCGACAATCAACTTGCCGGAGATTTACCGGTTAATTTGGCGAACAACAGAAACCTAAAAGAATTGATGATTGCTAAAAACGACTTTACCAATACTGAAATTTTCTCTATCGTTTTAATGTCCAATTCAGGTTCAGTAGACTTAGAGAACAAGTCTATCGTTCCTTCAGCAAAAAGCGTAATTGCCATTGAGACGAGTGACGACGAAAACTAAATTACATATATGATAGGTTTAATATGGGCTCTAGAAATAGAGCCTTTTTTATGCCTTTCGTTTTCCGAAGATATAGATCATCACTCCCCCAGTTAAGAACATGAGCAAACTGTATACCGCCGGTGCTATGGCGAAAGCCGTATTTTGAAGCAATACAACAGCAATGGTTATGGCCAAGGTTCCATTCTGAATTCCAGATTCTATTGAAATAGATATCGCATTGTCTCTTGTGAGTCGAAAAAGCCGTGCTGAAGCATAACCTATAGACATGGATAATATGTTTAGCAATAAAGTAGCGACCCCGGCCTGTTCAAAATAGACTGAAAAATTACTACGCTCTTTAATGACCAATCCGATGATAATCAAAGCCAATACCGCTCCCGAGGCAATACGAACGGGTTTTCCCATTCGCTCTGCAAATTCAGGTTTAAATCTGCGCACCAACATTCCGATCAGGACTGGAATGACCACAATAGCAAAAATCTGGCCGATCATGGCGGGAATGTTCAATGCAATGACTTGGCTTTCACCCACAAAATTTTCCATAGCGAAGGTTACAATAAAGGGTATGGTAAGAATGGTAATCAGACTGCTTACCGCCGTCAGGCT
>JAWWCH010000246.1:0-3949 GCA_033720575.1 Marinirhabdus sp. | reverse complement strand
ATACTGTCGTATGGTCCACGGTCTGCGCACATACATGGTCGAGTAGGGACCGCGTAAGTTTGGAGCGATTCCTGCCACAAAGTTCAAATGTTCGAGTTTGTTCGAGTCTTCTGCCGTATATTCCTTTTTCACCGAAATTTTTTCAGCAGTGTCGTATTCCATATTTTGAGATTCCACTTCTAGTGCAGCGGATTTAAAATCATTCTTTAGATTTAGATGTTCTAGATTTTTTCTACTCATGATTCAATCGTTCTTGTTCCACCTTTTCTGAAAGTCGTTTGGCCACGATGGGTTCGATTTCTGTTTTTCGAATGTTCGTTTTAACAAAGGGGTACAGTTCAAGATCACTCTTCATTCGATCTGCTTCATTCGGATATTTATTGGTTCCCAATAGAACAATTTTGCCATCGTCAAACCAATGTTGTTCTTTTTCGGCACTTTCCTTTATTTTTTGCTGAAGGGTTCCTGCTTTGAGTTGTGCTACTAATCCACCCCCTTTTTCGATGGATTTGAACAGCTCAAGGGCTTTTTCTGCCAGTTGTTGGGTAAGTGATTCTATGTAGTAACTGCCGTCGGCAGGATTTGAAACCACATCAAAATAACTTTCGTGTTTTAAAATCAACAATTGGTTTCTTGCAATACGTTCGCCAAATTCATTGCTTTTATGGTATAAGGCATCATATCGCAGATTACAGATCGCATTGGCACCTCCCAAGGCGGCGCTCATGGCTTCGGTCGTGGTTCGAAGCATATTGACATTGTAATCATATATCGTTTTGTTTCTGCGTGAGGGAACGCTCAACACTGTAGAGATTTCAGAAACTCCATATGCTGCAGCCAAGCTCGCATAAAGCAGGCGAAGCGCTCTGATCTTTGCAATTTCAAAGAAATAATTTGATCCTGTAGCCACTTTAAAGACCATTGGCAAGTTGGCTTTCGATTCAGTCTTGGCTCTCACAAAATGATTCAAATATTCATTGGCATGTGCCAATCCGTACGCCAACTGTTGTACTATATTAGCTCCTGCATTCTGATAGATCCCTGTGTCTACAGATAGTAGCGAAGCATCTGGATGTTTTTTATACAACTGATCCAATAGGGTATGATCCTTATCCTGACTTTGGAACCAATTTCCATTCTTAGCAAAATTTCCAAGGATATCAATGTTCCAATATACCTTGGCGCTGGCCTTGGCAGTGTAGGCCATCAATTCTTCTAGACTATCAATATCCAAATACCGAAGGTCGAAATACAATGAAATTTTATCTAGGGGAAGGTTTTTAAAAACAGCATTCGGGTCAAAACCTGTTTCAGCAGTGAACAGTATGGCATTAGCGCCACGAGAAATGGCGTCATGAGCTAATCTGTTGGCAATGGGTTCGTCATCAATAAAAACTTCCTGAACGATATTCCACGAGGTAGGATGGCCCGGAATTGGCTGGTGTGGAGTTTCAAAGTCATCTGCATGATATGTAGGGCGTACATGTATGCCTTCTAAGCTTTGCCACACCAAAGTGTCATTGAAATCGGCTCCTTTTAGATCTACTTGTATTTTTTGCTTCCATTGTTTCTCAGAAACAGCATCAAAATCGTTAAACAAACTTGTACTCAAGGTGATATGGTTTTTAGGATTAGTCTATGCTATCTTCGTGTTCAATGATAAAAATTTCTTCGCCCTCTTTTTTAAGGTAATACTTCTCACGGGCGTATTTTTCAATTTCATTGCTGTCTTTCATGCGCTCCAAGAATTTTTTATCGGCATCAATTTCATTTTGATAAAATTCTTTGTTCTCTTCCAGCGCTTCGATATCCTCGTTAAGTTCTTTATGTATAAAATACGAATTCGTATCGAAAAAGACCATCCAGACCACAAAAAGGATCAAAATCAAGATATAGGTGCTACCTAAAATCTTGAACCATGGTTTCTTTTTTAGTTCTGAAAATTTCATTGCGCTAATTTTTGCTGAACAATTTTACGAATCACGTCTACGGCCACAGTGTTGTAACGGTTGTTTGGAATGATAATATCTGCAAATTCCTTGGTGGGTTCTATGAACTGAAGATGCATCGGTTTAAGCGTGTGTTGATAGCGTGTAAGCACTTCATTTAGATCCCTGCCACGATCTGCGATATCCCTTTTCAGCCTTCTGATGAGGCGTTCGTCACTATCGGCATGCACAAAGATTTTGATGTCAAATAATTCACGGATTTCCGGATGGGTCAAGATAAGGATTCCTTCCACGATAATCACATCTCTTGGGTGGGTGGTTACCGTTTCTGTGGTGCGATTGTGGTCAACAAAACTATACACCGGTTGTTCGAATGATTCACCTCGCTTTAAGGCTTCGAGATGGGTAACTAATAATGGGAAATCTATAGAATTGGGGTGGTCAAAATTGATTTTTACGCGTTCATCATAGGTGAGGTGACTCGTGTCTTTGTAGTAGCTGTCTTGCGAAATTACACAGACTTGGTCATTGGGCAATTGTGCTACAATTTGATCTACAACCGTAGTTTTTCCACTTCCTGTACCGCCTCCTATTCCTATAATGAGCATAGTGTATACTTTACTACAAAGGTAGAAAATCTACTGATTAGGACGCATTGAAAGTTGGCTATTCTTCGACAGCAGCCACCTCTTCCGGTGTCACCATTTTATTTTGTTCATTTCCCCAGTGATTCATAACATAATTGAGAACGTCGGCCACTTCAGTATCACTGAGTCCCATAGGAGCCATGACACCATCATAGGGTTTTCCATTCACCATTATCTCACCTTGTTGGCCAAATTTTACGGCATGGATGCTTTCGGTGCGTTTCTCTGTAAGCCAGTTTGAATTTGCCAAAGGAGGAAAATTGCCGGGAATTCCCTTTCCATTTGCCAAATGGCACTGCATGCAGAAATCGGTATAAATTAATCCGCCACGTTCCATACTTTCTTCCAAAGGTGTTTGCTGTTCTGCGCTTGTGGCAGCGCCTAATTTTAATTGCTTTTCTGTTTTCTTGTCGTTACATGCAAAAAAGAAGCAGGAAACGGTAATCGCGACGATGAATAACTTCATGTTTGAATATATTTTTAGGGAAATAAAAGTATGATTTTAATTGGGGATGACCTTGTAAATACCATCACCTTCAACCGCGATATAGATATATCCGTCTGGGGCCTGTTTTACATTGCGAACTCTACCGATACCCTCGGTTATTTTTTGACGATTCACGACCTTAGCACCATCCAATTTGAGTAATTCAACATAGTTGAACTTTAACGAACCGACGAGCAAATGGCCTTTCCAGTCAGGATAACGGTCACTGGTCACAAAGTCCATTCCACAGGGAGCAATGGAAGGCACCCAATAGTAAATAGGTTGCTCCATTCCTTCTTTTTTGGTTTGATCGGTAAATTTTGTTCCACTGTAGTTTACACCGTAGCTAATCACAGGCCAGCCATAGTTGGCGCCTTTTTTTACGATGTTGATTTCGTCACCTCCTTTCGGACCGTGTTCGTGCATCCAGATCTCGCCCGTTTCGGGGTGTATTGCCATGCCTTGCGGATTTCTATTTCCGTACGTATAGATAGCGTCTAATCCTTCTTTCCCAACAAACGGATTGTCTTCTGGAATACTACCGTCATCATTCAATCTGTAAATTTTACCGCCGTCTCGGGTAATGTCTTGCGGATTTACATCTCTTGCACCGCGTTCGCCGATTGAGAAAAAGAGAAAGCCTTCGTTGTCAAATTCGATACGGGACCCAAAATGTTGTCCGCGAGTCGTATTTGGTGATGCTTTATATAAATCTTCTATTTGAACCAAGGCGCCATCATTCAATTTTGCCCTTGATAATTTGGTATGCCCGCCGCGATCTTCTCCTTCTTCTGAAGCATAGGTGAAGTATATCCATCCGTTCTCTTCATACTTCGGATGTAGTGTAATGTCTAGGAGTCCGCCTT
>JAWWCH010000245.1:0-3962 GCA_033720575.1 Marinirhabdus sp. | reverse complement strand
GGAATCTTAGCATTTCTGATTTTTTGGAAAAACTGTTCGTCTTTCAAGTCTTTTTCACCAAGCTCAACGATATACAAGAGCACGTCTGCATCTTCAAAAGCCGACTTTACGAAGTCCATCATATTCGACTGTAACTCATAGGCTGGTTTGATGATTCCGGGCGTATCACTTAAAATCACTTGAAAGCCGTCACCGTTCACAATCCCCAAAATTCGATGTCGTGTAGTTTGCGCCTTGCTGGTGATAATAGAAAGTCGTTCCCCCACAAAAGCATTCATGAGTGTACTTTTCCCAACATTTGGATTCCCGATAATGTTTACGAAACCCGCTTTGTGTTTTTGATCTTGCATATTGCAAAGGTACGTTCTTAGACAGTAGTCTATTGCTAAAGTTCTCTAAATTTTGGGTTTACTTCTACTTCGGTCATACAGAACAATGCTACCGGCAACGGCAACATTTAAGCTATAGGTGGATGGAAATTGAACTAAGAAGTGTGATTTTTCAATCGCCTCTTTGGTGAGTCCGTGATCTTCGGCACCCAAAAGGTACACACATCTTTTTGGATGTTGAAAATCTTCCAATTCGACTGCCGCATTGCATTTTTCAACACCAACGATGCGAACTCCCTTGGGAAGATGTGAAAAAAAGTCTGAAAAAGATTTATAGTGATAATACGGCATTGATTTTACCGCATTGTGGGTATCGCTCGCCTGATTGGCATAACGTTTCCCAATTGTGAAGATAAAGCTAGCCCCCAGATTTTGAGCCGTGCGCCATAATACACCTAAATTGTCTGGTGTCTTACCGTGCAATATTCCAATACCAAAGAAATCTGTTGTAAAATTATCGGGTTGCATGGGGCAAAGATACATTCTTGCCTAAAAAAGGGATGAACTCGCTCAGAGAATCGACTTACCTACGATATATTATCGTATCCGGAAGAAAAGTTATCTTCAGATCCCTGCGGAAAGAATAAGCGAAAATCGAATTTGAACTTATCCATATCTAAATTCGCAAATTTGGGCTTTTTATCAATTTGATTCGGAGTGTTTGTAATTTTTGACATAGGTTGTAATCGTTTGGGGTGAATTCTATTGGGGCAAATATCGGTTGAATCTTTTTCTTGCGAATCATAAAATATATTATTTGTTTGTTAATTTTTTTATAATTCTAAAAGGCATTAAAACCACTGTATTATCTAGGGGTGACAAGATTTTTCATCTCTGGCATCATATGGTGCAAGAATTGCATTCATAGCGATCATTTTTCATGGCTTAAAACCATATTCATGTATTTTACACCACACATCTTAGCTCTTTGGTAATCAACTATATCCTGAAATCCTAAAACATTCTTAACATATCAATGCGTAACGAGTCATAATATAAGGGACTCAAAAGTGCTAGATACCTTTTTATAGTGCAAAGCCCGTACCGAGAATCTAAAATTTACCCTATTGGCATAGAATTGTCGGGATTGGGCTAATCTTGGTTGGGATACAGACCCTTTCAGCTCACTTTGGAGATTATCTTTAAATAAACATTTCATATGATTCATTCGTGTATCAATAAATCGTTAGCAACAGAACCGGGCGTTAGAATTGGCTTGTTTTATTACGGTTCGGAAGCCCAGATGTTTTTTGGTGTAAACATTTACGGTCCTATCATCAAAAAAGTTTGGATGATGCAATCACAATTGAGGTCATGTTTGGGAAAACATTATGCTTCATTCTGATAACGTTAACTTTAAACCCGTTAGAACAAGCCATAAACAATTGTTTTTAAGATATTTAACTAATCCATTCAAATTAATAACTATGAGACTCTTTCTTAACATTTTGATCGTTACGGCCGTTGCGGCCTGGCTCGTAGGCTTGATATTTTTTAATTTTGATTGGGGCATTCATGGAGTTTTATTTATTGCTGCAGATCTTTACATCATTAAGCTTTTGATTATTGAATTATCCAAACGTAAAGATGCTCAAAACAATTATCGATCTTCAAAAATGTAACCTCCCGCTTACGAGCGAAAAACCTGCCCACGTTAACATAACATGGGCAGGTTTTTTTTAAGCCTTTTCGTTATTTTTCAGAAAGTATTTCTAGGATGTTTGTGATGATTTAAAAACCACATTTTCCTTTAAATAGTGTTTCGGAGTACACTTGTATTTTTGTCTGAAGATTTTCGAGAAATAACTCCTACTACTAAAACCGATGGAGTAGACCACTTCTGAAATGTTCATATTTCCTTTTTTCAACAGTTTTTCAGCCAAGTTCAACCGTTCATCTGAAACATAGGAGGCTACAGTCTTTCCAGTCAATAATTTGAATCCTTCCTGTAATTTTCTTGAAGACACCAAGTAGGTGTTGCATAAATAATCAATAGAATAATCGAATTCCGGTTTGGTAGCGATTTGGTCTACGGCCTCTTTAATTATACTCAATTCTCTATTGGTAAGGCTCGTAGCCAGAACAGCACGTTGAGACATATCGTTCTCATGGTGCATGATTTCCAAACCTAATGTAAAATTGACAATGCCACTCACCATGAGCTTTCGTATGATTCCTCGTTGTCTGAGCGACCGTACAGTTAATAATTGCTCTCTTATTTTCAGGTTTAATGTACCGTGGTAATGGAATGTATCTGCAATATCTTCAGCCATGAAATGTGAAAATATGCGCTCATTTATTCGGATTGGACTAGATTCCGATCCATCTGTATCATGTGTTTTACTGACGCGTATCACCGTAAACCCAGTGGTATTACTTTCTGGCAATTTTAAATGCAAGGTATTGTTCTTACTTCCCAAAATTACCGTTTGTAATTCCTGAATGGTCTCAGCTGCCTCTGTTTTGTCTTCCCAGTAGTATGCTAAGCTACCTTCGATACAATAGATAAAGTAAATGGAAGGCGTATCATTTGGCAATTTCAAGATAAATTCCTCTTGTAATTCGAAATCGAAATCGAAAAAGGAAAGTCCCTTTTCAAGAAGGAAGGACATGGCGCGTCCATGACCTTTATTATTGTAGAATTGCATGATGCGATCGCCCTCTATGTTAGAAATACTTCCTCCAAGGCGAGCGGTTAATTCATGCATTAAATTATGGCTATTTGTCATATTGATTTTCATAATGGTTCGTGCTTCGCAAATACCTTTCTGACACTATCTGACTTCTGCTCAGTTCGAAAATCAAATACGGTACTACACTAATTCCTATACACGTTTAAGATCGCAAACATTTACAGTAGGCGGTCTGGCGAAGTGTAATGGTGTAAAGGTGCAAAAAGTTCGTCACCAATCTCCTATCATATTTTATGAAGCTGCTATACAATCTTATGACGTTAATTTCGGAACCGAACTACCAACCGAGGCAATTTAGATTTTAAGCAGGAAATGTTCTCTATCCAGATTGTTCTCTTTGTACGCCCAATTCGTTTTGATAACCTGTTTGAGAGAGGTTTTCAAGTCTGAGAATTTGGCCGGTTTGTGAATGTAGATATTGGCTCCCTTTTCAAAAGTTTGTTCTATATCTGATGTAGCAGCCGACGTTGAATATATAGCGATTACAATATCATCAAATGCTTTATTTCCCTTAATCTTCTCCAAACACTCAAATCCGTTCATCACGGGCATATTGAGATCGAGGAACACCAGGTGAACTTGATCATCCTTGTTACTTTCTAAAAATTGCAAACACGACTTTCCATTGGTTGCCAGGTGCAACTCAACATTCATATCCAACTCTTGAAGTGCCTTCGCAAAAAGTTGCCGATCATCCTGGTCATCATCGACCAACAATATCTTCAGGTTATTCATGTTAAGGAACACATTAGTTTACATCTTTCCTTCTAGCTTCTACCAATTGTAGAAACTTCGTGACCGTGAGCCCAGTTATAGATTTGAACTGCCTTGAAAGGTGTGCAGCACTACTATAATCCAATTTAACTGCGATTTCAGAAAG
>JAWWCH010000244.1:0-3967 GCA_033720575.1 Marinirhabdus sp. | reverse complement strand
CGGGAATGATCTTGATCTTCACCGGCTTGTTCTTGGCACGCACGTACAACCGCTTCTCTTTCAGGTCCACATCACGAATGTGCAATCGGCACACTTCAACGGGTCTGAGAAAATTGTAGGAGATGAACTGTATGTAGAGCAGCAACAATGGGTCGTGCTCTTCCAGATATTCATAGATCTCGGTCTGCCTTGCATCTGAATAGGTCTTGTTGCGCTCCGGACGGGTGGGCAATACATTGATGGACTGTACAAAATTGATTGGGATAATCTCATTGTCCACAAGGGTCTGGAACAAGCTTCCCAGTTCCACCCTTGTGTTGTTCCGTGTGCGCGGACTCGAACGCTCCAGGACCTCGTTTAAGAAGCCCACAACGTGTTTCTTGGTCACTTCCTCTATGGACACCTTCTTGCCCACGTTCTTCTCTAAATACTTCCCCAATTGCTTCGCCTTGTTCCGGTAATTGACAATGGTCGATTTTGCAACCACGTGCTCCTTGATGGAAAGGGCCTTGTCCATGGCCTCTGTATAGGGCATTCCCTTCTTTTTTGGTTCCGGTTTCTGGACGGGCTCAATGGGCGGTTTTTCGGGAAACGTATTCCTAACCGTATGCTTCTTCGGGTTGACATCGGACGGCTGCTCGGTGGTGTAGGGATTGTATCCCTTTTTGAGGAAATCCTCGAGACTTCGCCGCAACATGTTCAGTACCTCCAAGCGCTCCCCCTTCGTGGAATAGCTGTTGGCAGTACCATAGATGGGGGTCTGGCGTTCGAGTTTTCCCGTTTCGGGATTCCGGAAGGAAAAATACACGTACCATCTCTTGGAGAGGTCGCCCTTCGCATCATAGATTTTTGGCCGTGAAAATTGTCTCTTTTTTTTCAAATCGTATTCCAAAACGTATTCCAAATCGTATTCAAAGGTAAGAAAATTCGACAGTGAGGACATAAAAAAAGCGGTTTAGCTTGCGCTAAACCGCTCTGGTGCTGGATTTCTCCTTAGTAGCGGGAACAGGACTCGAACCTGTGACCTTCGGGTTATGAGCCCGACGAGCTACCTACTGCTCTATCCCGCGATATGAACGGCAAAGATACAACGCTTTTGGAAATATACCATAGAATATCAAGCTAATTTTAACAGGAAATCATAAAAATTTCGAGGTTCAACTTGATGTTTTTATCTTTAAATATGAGTAAAACCCTCCGAATCACCCTAATCACGATAGGATCAATAATCGGCATTTTTTTAATTGCACTAGTTGTTGGAAATCTAATCGTCAAAAATAAAATCGAAAAGTTTGTAACCGACGGTCTTCCTGACCACATTTCGGCACACTATGCAGACTTAGATCTGCATCTTATCACGGGCACCATAACATTTTCAAACATTGCCGTTTCCCTCCAAAACATGGCTGAAAAATCAGTACACACCCAAGTTGAAACCAAAAAACTTGTCGTAGAAGATTTTAAGTATTGGGATTATTTATTTAATGATCAAATTCATCTGGAAACCATTCAGATAACCAACCCTAAAATTGATTATTATAGTCATCGTTATTCTCCCCCAGCCGATTCCACAACAACAGACACCAATAACAATACCTCTTTGAAACGATCGGTACTAATAGACAAATTGAGCCTTGATCACGCCAAAATTACCATGTATGACGACTCTAAAGATTCCACGTCATTATATGTGGCCGATATCATGGTGACCATTGATAGTATGTACTTTGATCAAGAAACGATAAAAAATAGAATTCCTGTTACCTATACCAATTACAGTGCTTCTACCGACAGCATATTTCTGAAAGTAGGTGCCTACGAGCATTTGAAGACGGGTCCGTTACAATTGAAAAACCGACAACTTACCGTCGATTCGTTACGATTGGCAACCAAATATTCAATTCCACAACACACTAAAATGTTGGAAAAAGAACGTGATCATTTTGATGTTTCAGCTGAACGGTTAGCGATAAACAACGTTGATTTCGGTTTCAAAGGCAAACAATTTTTTTCAGAAACGAGTAAAATCGTCTTAGATCGAGTAGATGCCACCTTCTACCGCAACAAACTCGTGGAAGATGATAACACCGAAAAACCATTGTACAGTAAAATGCTGCGCGACCTACCTATTGCACTCACAGTAGATTCACTCCTTATTCAAAACAGCAGTATACGGTATGAGGAAAAAGTAAAGTCAGACCAGCCTGCAGGGGCCATATATTTTAATGAACTTAACGCCAATATTGAAAATGTTGGCAACACCTATCCTAAAAAACAAAGCACGAATATTCATATTACGTCACAATTCATGCGCAGCACTCCGGTAACAGTAGACTGGAGCTTTCAAGTGCATGACAAATCTGATGCATTCACTTTTAAGGGAGATGTAGGGCCATTACGAGCCGAACAAATGAACGCTTTTACCAAACCTAATTTAAGGGCTTCCCTCGAAGGAAAAGTAGATCAAACTTTCTTTTCTATCTATGGAAACCGAAATCAGTCTGATATAGATATGCGTATCAAGTACGATGAATTTTCAGTAGACCTCTTGAAAGAAGACGGCACGAGCACCAAAACACTGTTATCTGGACTTGTAAATCTATTTGTGAGCTCAGAGAGTGAAAACGACAGTGAGGGGTTTACAAAAGGGAGTGCAACCGTACAACCTGACAAAACCAAGTCGTTTTTCAATTATTTATGGCTGAATGTACGAGATGCCCTCAAAAAATGTTTGATGTAGAATATCAAATGTTCAACGTTGCGTAATCCAACACATCGCTTGCATACGGTCTTCAATAGAAAAAGTTTGGATTTCAGAAGACAACAATGAATTTTCGATAGCGGCACAAGCTTTCACCCACTTTCTATCGGTAACAAGCGCAACACGGTTCAATTGGCTCGCGTGTTCAACTTTGAACGCAATTTCTTTTACTATTGCTGGAAGCGTAAATTTTTCAATTCCATTATCTTCAAGATATAAATTGATACTTTCATATTGTTCCAATTTCCGTAAAATTTTGTCGTTCAACTTCTCAAGCCGTTCTTCGTCCAAAACCCCATCGACGAGAAACCCCACAGTATCCTTGGAAAAACTGAAACTTGAGTTCATTGCTAGTATGTTAGTACTTAAAGGTACAAAAAATACTATTGGCCTAAATTCTCGGCTGTAAAGGAGATCAATTCACCATTATCAAAATGCGTGGTGATGGTTATTGGGTTGCAACACACCTCACAATCTTCCACATACGTTTGTGACGCGGAAGGATCTAAAAGCATAGAAATTTCTTCCCAACAATACGGGCATTGAAAAAAGTGTTCAAACATTAAAAGTCTACATTGAGTAATTGACCGGTAAGTTGTAAAAGCTCCAATTCAGCTAATTTTGCTTCGTATTTGGCTAAGTTCTTATTGGTCTTTGCATTCAACAAATTGATTTGTGCCTGCCGCAATTCAACCGAAGTGATCTGTCCCAATTTGTATCGTTCTTGCGAGCGATCGTAATTGTTGGTTGCCGTAACCACATTCTGTTCCTGCAATTGAAATACTTCTAACCGATTCATATAGGCATCATTGGCATTGGCTACATCTCTTGCGACCTCAGTTTCTATTTGCTTCAACACCAATTCCTGTGAATCCTTCTGTATACGTAGATTTTTCACATTGGTAATGCCACTTCCGCCATCAAACAAATTCCACGTAAGACTAATTCCGGCACCAAATCCAGTTGTTGTTCTAGAACTCGCAAAACTAGTAGCCGGGAATTCCCCTTGATTCCAACCGTAGGAACCGTTTAAACCCACTGATGGTAAATACACCGATTTACTAGCCTTATAGTAGTATTCGGTAATTGCTATATTTTTTCGTGCCTGCAGTAGTCGGATATTGTTAGTGTCTGACTGCTTTACAAATTCTGATAATTTCAACTCTCCTATAAAAGCTACCGTGGTATCAACCACAAAATTACGTT
>JAWWCH010000243.1:0-3973 GCA_033720575.1 Marinirhabdus sp. | reverse complement strand
TTTATTTAAACCTTTTTAAAAATAGAGAGTCATAATATTGAATCAAAAATTTAACCCATGAAAAAGATATTATGTATTGCCTTCCTGTTCAGCGGACTGGTACTTTCTGCGCAAACTGTTAAGGAAGCACCCCATTCCCAGAAAAAAGAACTTCGTGAGAAAATGAAAGATTGGAGTCCGGAGCAACATGCCGAGCTTCGTTCAAAAAAAATAGCCTTGCACCTAGACTTAACTGCAGAACAGCAAGCACAGGCCTATGAGATAGAACTGGCCCAAGCCACTAAAAGAGCGAATCAGAAGGATAAAAGCAAGTCCCATGCAGACATGACCCCAGATGAACTATTTGAACTGAAACAAAGACGTTTAGACGCAAAAATTCAGTTAAAAGAAGCCTATAAGCGCATTCTAACACCCGAACAATTCGAAAAATTGGAACGCAGTCACGGCCGTAGACGCGGGGCAAAACAGCATAAATCCCGAAAAAATCATTGATAATTGACAATTTTCGATGGTCAAACCATTTTTGGCGTAATTATTGGATATTTAATTGCAAAATAGTTACATTAGTACCCTAATTAAATTTAAAACCAATGAAAAAGTTTATCACAGGAATTGCTTTCGCCATAGTGGTGTTATTCGGAATGAATACAGCTACTGCACAGAGTTTAGCTACCGACAACTCTCGTCCAGAAGCAATCGCCAAAGCTACCGTAGCAGAATTAAGTTCTGAACTTAATCTTACGGGAGAGCAACAACGTTCACTCTTCAGAGCCTATGTTCAAAAAGAGGTGAATTACAATAAGGACGTAAATGGTAAAGATTTAAAAAGTGCTGCTGTGATCGCAGATAAGAAAAAGCATGACGAAACTTTAGCAATAAATGCGAAAAGAATTCTTACGCCAGAGCAATACAAGAAATGGCAAAGCATGCAGAAATAAGATTGCATAAATCCACAAAAAACCCTCCTAAATGGAGGGTTTTTTTATGTCAAATCGTTAGCAGCCACCGATCGGGCAGCTTGAATGGTTTTGTCTAAGTCGTCGTAGCTCAGAGCCTCACACAGAAACCAAGTTTCAAATGCACTTGGAGCAATGTATATTCCTTCGCGCAACATCCCATGGAAGAATTTCTTGAAATTCTCACCATTTGCATTGGCGGCAGAATCAAAATCAATCACCGGCTCGCTTGAGAAATGTATGGAGATCATAGAACCTACGCGATTGATGGTATGCGCTATGTTCTGCTCTGTCATAACTTTTGCTAGACCTCTATGTAAGTATTCAGTCTTTTCAGCAATTAAAGTAAAAATGTTTCGATGTTCATTCAATTCGGTCAGCATGGCCAAACCGGCAGCCATTGCCAACGGATTTCCACTTAAAGTTCCGGCTTGGTACACAGGACCCAATGGCGCTAAATGATTCATGATTTCAGCACGTGCCCCAAAGGCTCCAACAGGCAGCCCACCGCCAATCACCTTTCCAAAGGTCACAATATCGGCAGTTACATTGTATAGTTCTTGCACACCTCCTGGAGCCAATCTGAAACCCGTCATCACTTCATCGAACACCAATAAAATATCATTCTGATCACACAACTCTCGAAGTCCGTCAAGAAATCCTTCAACAGGAGGAATACACCCCATATTTCCAGCGACAGGCTCTAATATAATACACGCAATTTCACCTTCATTATCTTTTATGATTTGAGCGACATGAGAGAGATCATTATATCTGGCCAATAGGGTATCTTTTGCCGTTCCTTTGGTTACCCCAGGGCTATTGGGTGTACCGAAGGTCACCGCCCCACTTCCGGCTTGAATCAAGAAGGAGTCGCTATGCCCATGATAACATCCTGCAAATTTTATGATTTTGTCTTTGCCCGTAAATCCGCGTGCCAATCGAACCGCACTCATACAGGCTTCGGTACCACTGTTCACAAAACGAATTTTATCAATTCCAGGCACCATATCAACTGCCAATGCGGCAATTTCGGTTTCAATCTGTGTGGGCATTCCGAAAGACGTTCCCAAACGGGCCTTATCAATCACAGCGTTCACCACAGATGGGTGGGCATGACCCAAGATCATGGGCCCCCACGAATTGATATAATCGATTAAGGTATTGCCATCGGCATCATAGAGATAGGCACCTTTGGCCTTTTCCACAAAAATGGGTGTTCCTCCTACAGCGGTAAATGCACGTACGGGAGAATTCACGCCACCAGGAATGACGTTTTGAGCCTCTTGAAAAAGAGCACTACTACGTTGATATAACATATAATGTATTATTTGTTCTTAACGGGATGCAAATATAACACTTGTCCGATGGAAATCGTATTAGAAGTAAGCCCATTGTACTCTTTCAACGTTTCAACTGTAAGATTGAATCGTCTTGCGATGTTATACAAGGTGTCACCTTTTTTTACTCTGTGCGTGGCTATTTTGCTATCGTCAGGTGCTACGGGATTTGCCGCATTTCCCAATACAGAATCATCATAAGCCGTAAGATTATACCTTTCGATAATGCTGATCAGTTTATCCGGGTATTTTGGATCGGTGGCATATCCCGCTTTTTTCAAGCCCTTGGCCCACCCTTTATAATCATCTTTCCGTAAGCGAAACAAATCGCGATATCTACTGCGTTCGGTAAGAAATAGCGAATGGTCGCGAAACGAATATTTGGGATCGTTATACTTTCTAAAACATTCTTGCAACTCGTCGTCATCATGATATACGCGATCACCTCTCCATTCGGTATGGCATTTAATACCGAAATGATTGTTCGCGCGTATGCTAAGATCTCCTCTTCCCGCACCACTTTCTAAAATTCCCTGTGCCAGCGTGATACTTGCCGGAATACCATATTGCAACATTTCTTCTTGGGCAATCTGTGCATAATTACTGATATAGGACTGTACCACCTCTGCATAGGTCGCGTTCGCAGGTGGAGTCACCACCGTCACATCAGGTGTGGCGGCCGGTGAATCTGGGTTGGGACGATCTGGAGTTCTAGGAATTACAACCCGTTCTGTTCTTGTTCGAGACTTTTTGGCAGTTGCCGTTCTTTTCGATTTACAACCTGTAAGCGTAAGGGTTATTAAAAATAAGATGAATACTGATCTACGAAGCATGGTCATGTTAGTATTTGAGGTATGTTTTTGTTCTTTATTCGTTGGTTCATTCCAGCAATGCCCTGAAGGCCGCCGGTATGTATCGCCAAAATTCGGCTATTCTTCGGAAAAAAGCCACCGTTGATGTCATTTAAAATACCGTACATCATTTTTGCGGTATACACTGGATCTAGCAAAATTCCGTTTTCGGCCTTAAAAGTATTCATAAAACGAACCAAAGTCGAATCTATTTTAGCATATCCTCCAAAACAATAGGAATCTTTGAGAATATAGTTCGAATTTGAGGTGTACTTTTCAATTTCTTCAGACTGAAAAGTTCCTCGAAGCACTGAATAGCCCACTACCGTTTGCGAAGGCTTGGCAGACTTCACCAAACCCGCCATGGTACCGCCCGTTCCAACCGGCGTACAGATGTAATCAAACTGTGCATCTGAAGGAGTTAAAATCTCTGAACATCCCCGAACGGCCAAGGCATTGGTTCCCCCTTCGGGTAGAATATAGGCGTTGGGGTAGTCGCGCTTTAACTTTGCGAGATAGGCTTCGGAATCCTTCTCCCTATATTCCTGTCTTGAAATAAAGACCAAGGTCATTCCGCAGCGCTCCGCAAAAGCCAACGTGGGATTCTCTGTGTAGTGTTCGCGTAATTCTTCTCCCCTGATATAGCCCATCGTTGGAAGTTGCATCTCTTTTCCTGCTGCTGCCACCGCAGCAATATGATTGGAATACGCACCCCCAAAAGTGAGCAGCGCTTGCTTTCCAGTTGAAACGGCCTCGGCAACCGTATATTTTAATTTCCGGAATTTATTGCCAGAGACCATTGGATGTAGTTCATCTTCCCGCTTCA
>JAWWCH010000242.1:0-3991 GCA_033720575.1 Marinirhabdus sp. | reverse complement strand
TCCAGAACGTTCTTCTAAACAGTCGTTTAGCTTCACTGTAGCCGTATTTAATAAGTCTTGGGTCTTTTGCTGCTTGGACTCAAGCTCAGCGTATTTCTTTTTCGAAACACATGAAGTAAAAAATAACCCAGAACAAAGGGCCAACACTATTAATTTTTTCATCGTTGTATATTTAAATTGTTTGTTATCGTTGTTTTAGAAAATTAATTCTAGGTCAAAAGTATGAAATGACCGCACACCACACGTAGGATTAACAATACTTTAAGTAAAATTTATTGAAGGTTTTTTGCCCTTTTTTTACCGCGAACAAAATATGCCCAGACTATGGAGTTTACCGTGGCATAAGGGATGTTGCTTGCCCATTTTTTTCGCTTTTCAAGAAAGGCGCCCACGAGACTGTAGAAACTGAAATGGGCTTTGAGAATGGCTAAGAAATGCATGGGTTTTCCTTGAATTAAAAATTGAACTCCCGCGAAAGCATCTAAAAGTAAGCGCAGCAAGATGAGGCCCCAGACACCAACTCCTTTTCGGTTTTTGACCAAGACCAACAATGTGTTTCTAAAGTTGTAAAACGTTTTCTTAGGATTAGCGGCTCCAAGGGTGGCCCCACCCACATGATAGACGCTAGAGCTGCCTATGTATTTGATGTTCCCGCCTTTGGACTGCAATCGCCAACACAGATCAATTTCTTCTTGGTGGGCAAAGAAATCTTCATCAAATCCACCAACGGCGCGAAATGCAGTATTGCGCACAAACAAACAGGCACCTGAAGCCCAAAAAATTGGGGCGATCTCACTGTATTGCCCCTGATCTTCTTCTAACGTATTAAAAATTCTACCACGGCAATATGGATAGGCCAGTTTATCTAAGAAACCGCCTGCGGCTCCTGCATATTCGAAGGTGTCTTTTCGATTATAGTCCAAAATCTTTGGTTGTGCCGCCACTAATTTAGAATCCTGTGCGAAAGCTGTTATCAAGGGTGACAACCAATTTTGGGTCACTTCGACGTCACTGTTTAGCAATACGAGTAGCTCTTCGGTAACGTGTACAAGTGCGTCGTTATAGCCTTTGGCGTAGCCACCGTTCACGGTGTTTCTTATGATTTGGACCGTGGGAAAATTCTGCGCTACAAAAGCGACAGAATCGTCGCTAGAGTTGTTGTCGGCAACATAAACGGTTGCCTCTTCAGAATAGCGCACCACCGAGGGCAGGAACTGCTCGAGTAGTGCTTTTCCGTTCCAATTCAGAATTACTACGGCTGTAGTCATAGTTCTCGATACATTTTTTGTTCAGCTGCGTTTCACAAAAAACACTCGAACTGACACTAGTTTTTACTAAGATTACATTTCGTCACCAAAGAAAATAGCATTCATCAACAACTTGTTGGTCCCGTACCAGAAGGCTCTAAAATTGGTGTTATCTGTAAAATAAATCACTTGGCCTCTGCCTAAACCACCTGTTTTGAAGGGTACGGTACCTCTTAGTTCTTCAAGCGTTGGCTTTGCGATGTAACCCGCCATGAGCGGATTGTCAGTATACTGAATCGGATTGTTGTAACTGTTTTTATCCGGTGTCACAAAAAGCGTGGTATTTCTGAACATAGGTAAACTACTGTTTTTGTATCCGAAGGCAATAGGATGGGAGCGATCAAGAGTGGTTTCAAAAATGGCTCCGCCAATTCCCTTGGCGCCAAAATAGTTGCTACGCTGCTCAAAAGTAACGGCCTTGGCAGTGTCTTGTGTCGATTTAAACTTCATTTCTAAAAAGTCGTTACTACTCAAAAAGCGTCCAGAATTTCGATATCCTATCACGGTGCCGCCGTTGCGCACCCAAGTTTTCAACTTTTCGGTACCATCGTCATCCAATCCGCCACCCCAGCTTGCAGGCATGATGATATCAGTATACCTACTGATGTCTGCTCTGCTGAAATCGCGGGTGTCTAGTTTGGTTATCTGCATCTGATAGCGGGTATCAAATAAGTGCCATATTTCGCCGGCGTCATACGGATTTACACCATCGCCTACAAGTAGCGCAACTTTAGGGAGTTCTACCGCTCTAAATTGTCCGCTACCCAAGTCGATGCCCTTGGTGAGACCGGTTTGTACGCCGGTAATTTTTACCGCTGTTTCTTTGCTCACTTGGGCTAAAAACTGCTGCAAATCGGCGCCTTGTAATTTTTGGTTCTGAACGGGAATCATGATCGCTCCATAGTCGTATTCTGTATTTGCTAAGCTAAATGGGGTCATTCCCACTTTAGCTCTCAACCCTTCTTTTAGGATGATATGTAGGGCTTTCGGACTGTAATATTCATGCCATTCCATTAGGTAGGCGTAATCTGAACGATTTGGTGCTGTTGGCTGCGGAAGGGTAGGTGAGGTTATTTCAGCGCCGGCTTGGCTCATAGAAACCGTCTCATCATAATCTAGGTTGAATGCCAACGGTAACGTCCATGCCGATATATCATAGAACAAGCTATCTTGAAACGTAGTGCTCTTGTCGAACATCGCTTTTATGAGTCGGTGTTGCCGTTGGTTCTTCGGAATCACATAACTATAGCCTTTTTTATAGTTCTTTCCATTTTTGCTGAAGTCATTTGTTACTTCATGCACTTTAATTTTATGCCGATTTAAAATTTCGGCCAAATGATATGCTTTTGCCGCATCTTTCTCGTCGCCAAAAACGATGGCGCCATTTCCTGAAGCTTCGCTTCTGGCATCATTGTAAAATTGACGTTGGTAATCTAACAACGTTTTCCGCATGCCTACAGCCGCTTCGAGGGTTGAAAGTGCCGCTGTAAATTGATTTCGAATGGTAAACGGAAAGGTTAAGATGCCGTTTTCACTCTCTTGTGCATGGCCACGCGACGAGGCTTGTTCAAAAAGAATACCGACGCCTCCATTGATATCAGGGAAGGTACTTCCTTTCCCATAGTAGAAATCGTCAAAATTCTCCTCGGTATAGTAAAAACTACCAATTTTATCGAGGGCATTGGCGTGGTATTGGCCTATTTGTCGGGTGAGCTCTTGGTTCACCGCTGGGGTGAGGGGATGGGTTCGTGATGGAATTCCGGGTTGAAAAAAGAAGCTTGAATTGGTGCCCATCTCATGGTGGTCTGTCAAAATGTTGGGATACCAGTCATGGAAGGTTTTGATGCGCACACGACTTTCTGGGAGTTGCACAGGCAGCCAATCACGATTCATATCAAACCAATAGTGGTTGGTTCGGCCACCGGGCCAGGCTTCGCTATATTCCCGATCGTTCGGATCTGGATTGATATTTTGGCTTTTATGCATGTTCGCCCAATGCGAAAAACGTTGGAGTCCGTCAGGATTTAACGATGGGTCAAACAGAATCACGGTATTGTTTAGCAGTTCCTCTATTTTCGGACCCTGTGCTGCCGCCAGATAATACGCAACGGCCAATGCTGCGTTAGAACCACTAGGTTCGTTTCCATGGATTGAAAATCCTTGATACACTACTACGGGCATGTTGGCGGTGTTCAGGGATGAACTACCGTTTTCTGTGAGTGCCACATGGTTTTGCCGGATACTCTCCAGGTTGTTCTGGTTGGCAGGCGAAGTAATGGTGAGCAACAACAATTGGCGTCCTTCGAAGGTAGTGCCCCGATTTTCAACAGAGATGCGATCACTGGCCTCAGCAAGCGCATACATGTATTGTGCAAGCTTGTCATGAGTGATGTGCCATTCACCTACTTCGTGTCCTACAATGCTTTTTGGGGTAGGAATGTTTTGGTCATAGGTGACATTGTCGGGTAGGTAGTAGTCTAAATCGACCACATAATCTTGTGCCAGTAGTAGGGTAGTAACGAATAGGAAGCTTAATTGCAGTGCTTTTTTCATAGTTGAAGGTTACGTTTTGAGTTGGAAATGCGTTAGGGATTGAAGCGGCATCCCCCAATGTATATTGGGGATATAGCTGAAAGCCCGGCTCCAGTTGTGCCGCCCGGGAGGGCACAACTGGAGCAACGCCC
>JAWWCH010000241.1:0-4020 GCA_033720575.1 Marinirhabdus sp. | reverse complement strand
GTCTTGGTCGGTAAAAAGCCATTGCCTTGATTGGTCCCAATATAACTGATCTGCCTTCAGCACCACACTATCACTGGTTGTGAGCACCACATTTCTGCGCAAATCTACCAAACCTGTTTCTTCATACTGAATGGCATAATCTGAAACCACGGTACTCAATTCGTCATCTTCCCAAAAATACAATTCGATGCCCTTAGGAAACTCTCGATACGGGAATTCAAAGTTTGAATAATCTTTCAATTCTGGTGCACGTAGGTTGGCCACAACTTTTCCTGAATCGGTATATTTTGAATTTACACCTGTAAGTTCGGCAAAGGGCAAGTTGTCTCCCATGGCCAATTTTTGAACATTTTGATAGTTTCCTTCACATGAAAAAAGCGTGATGACGAAACCAATCGCCATCACGCTCTTATACATATATTTAAAACTTATCATCCTTATAGATTAGGTACTCTAACGCTACCGCCTACCCAACAGTTAAAGGTAATGGTTTTTCCAGCCATTCCTGAACTAAAGATATCACTCTTTTGAGGGGCACGCGCTCTGTACGAAGCGGCAGCGGCACGTGCGTTGCTTGCAATAGCCCCGTCTACACGGGCAGCTTTTTCTGCCATCTCTGCAGCCTTCCAGTTGATCGCTCTTTTCTCAAAAGCTGTAGACCCACAATTGTTTGCACTTTCGCCATACATGGCAGCAATTCTTAAGTAAGCTCTACCCAATGAAGGATTTTGAGACAATGCTTTATTGTAATAGTTTCTAGCACTACCATAGCTTCCTTTTTTACGCATGTTCTCTGCAATGCTATAGTATACGTTGGCCTTGTCTTTTGGATTCGTTTCCAATTCGGCCGCCTGATTGTAATATTCCATGGCTTTACTACCGTTTCCGTCTCTCTCGGCCAATCTACCTAAATAGAATGCAGATTTTGCAGAAGGCTCAATGGTGTGTAATTGCTGAACCATCTTAAAGAACAGCGGAGTTTCACAATCTTTCGCATTCAGTTTTCCAGCGGCGCTTTTCAACCAATTTACGTTGTCTTTCTTCTCTTCAAAGAGTTTCTCGTACAATGGAATAAGGTTCTCACAATTGGCAAGGTTTCCTAATTTACCATTCACACTCCCTTTTACCTTACCGTAGGCACCCAAATTGGTTTCGTAGGCATTCTTATATTTGTTCTCTTTGGAAGAAAGTGCTGTTCCTGCTTCCTCTTTATCCAACAACTCGGTTAATTTACCGGCCAACTCTGCTTCTTCCTTCTCCAATTTATCGATGATCGTATCGTACAAGTCAAAAACATCCTGAACGTCTAGCTTGCCTTCTTCTTGAAGATCAACAGCCAATGAAAAGTAGGTATACAAACTCTTCGGACTCGTAAATGATTCTTCATCCTTTTCAAATGCCGTTTCGAAAGCTTTATATTGATCCATTTTGGTTCCGATACCAGCATCATATTTTACCTGGGCGATATTGGCCAATTCACGACCTTCTTTGGTTTTTGCGGCGAAATACTTCATACGCATCTCCAAATTCTTTTCCAATTCCGTGATTTTACCTTTATCTCCCTTTTCGATGAAATCTTCGAACATTTTAGCACCGTATTGATAAACAGCCATGCTCCATGAAGGACACTTTTCTACTAGTGGCTTATAATGTTGATAAGCGCCTTGATAGTTTCCTGCTTTAGCTGGGGCTGTAAATAACGAACCTAGCATGTCACATTCGTTTTGTGCCACTGCTTTGCCGCCCAATGTTACGAATAGTATCGCTGCAAATAAGATTGCTTTCGTTTTCATAATGTAAGTGTTTATAATATAAGTGTTATTCAAAATATCGTTTTTCAAACCATCTGTCGTTTAATGACAAACTTAAGAAAGTGTTGAAGAAGTTTTCCTTTACCAAACCAAAGTCTTTTGTTCCACGTGTTCCGATTTCAAAACCTAGGTTAATATTAGAAAATAACCTCCCAACAGGTAAACTAACTCCAAAAGATATGCCAAACTCATTAATATCCTGTCCGTTCACGTTAATACCGGTCTCTTCAAACCGAAAACCCGCTCTGTAAACCACTCGTTCCCAGTAATTTCCAAGGGAATTGTAATTCGGAATATAATATCCGCCCAATCTGTATTTGCTGGCATCCTTAAATTCTACATTTGAAATATCAAAGGTTCGATTTGTAAAATTACTGGTTTTTTGATCGGTATATTCTGCCGCAACCAGCCAATTTTTATTCTTCCCGAGCCCTAATCCTATGGTCCATTGTGATGGGAATGTAAATTCGGTATCATCTACGACGATATCGCGCTCATCAATAGTCTGTTGCCCACCCGATTCTCCTTCCAATAAGGTTGAAAGCGTTCGTGTATTCTCAGAATCGAATTGGGTTTCTGGGGTATAGGTAAAAGAGGAATATAAGGTAAGATTATTTTTCAGTTGGCGCTCGTATGCTAGTCCTAGATTAAAGCTGAATCCGAGCAAATCACTGCGATTCTCTTCCCGGGTACTGTACTGTATCCCCTCTTGACGTGAGATTGCATTATTCTCGATGTTCCCAAAATTGTAGTTACCATCAAGACCAATGCTCAGTCCGTCTGTAATTCGATAGGCCAAGGTCAAAAACGCCTTGTTAAGTCCGCCCGAACCCGTGTATTGCGTGGTTTGCGTAGGGCCTTCATCTTGCAGTTTGTACCCTACAGAGGTATAGGGAATCAGACCAAAACTGGCTCCAAATCGGCCTAAGGGCAAGCCTACAGCAAGATAGTCGACACTAGTGGTAGAAGCGCTTTCGCTCTGATCGGTAGTATTCAAGGTTTCTCTTTTATGACTTGCTCCTACCGCGAAATTCACCAATTCTAGTTTAGCGACCCCCGCTGGATTTTGAATACTCAAGTGGATGCTATCGCTATAGACACTGATACCCCCCATCGCTCTGTTTTCTGCAGTCCCTTTAAATTTTAGGGTACCTATTCCGTAAAACGAATAGGGCGAAACGGTTCCTTCTTGTGCTTGTGAAACCCCTAAACCGAGGAGCATGAATACGATAAAAAATCTTTTTAACATTCTTGAGTGTTATATTGTAAAATATGGAGCAAGCCCTCCAACAAAAAATTGGGGTTGGCAAAGATGCTATTTTTTAGGCTATCTCGCAACAAATGAGCATCCCCTCCTGTTAAAATAATTGTAAAATCGGGATACCTGTTGCGATAAAATGCGATATGACCCTCTATTTCATGAACAACACCAAACATAACACCACAGTGCATTGATGCCTCTGTACTGTTTCCGATGGTTGGCACAGGAGTGGTTGGTGTTAACAACGGTAAATTTGCCGTAAACGTATGTAAGGCCCTATATCGCATCTGTATTCCCGGTGAAATGGCACCTCCAAGGTATTGGTTGTCCGCGGTTAAAAAATCGTAGGTGATGCAACTTCCAGCGTCTATGACAAGTACGTTTTGATCCGGAAACTGAACTGCGGCAGCGCTTACAAGAGCAATACGATCTACTCCCAATGTGGTTGGGGTCGCATACCTGTTATCAAAAGGCACCTTGGTTTGCGCGTCTAAAGCCAATACGGTAGCTACTCGTTCTTTTAAAAATTGAAGTGTTGATTCGGAAAACGAACCCACAGAAGAGATGATGGCTTTCGATATGTCCGGAGAGGTGTTGAACAATTCAGATAGTTCGTCCTCCACATTTCCATCCGTAATCACAACCAACCGCTCTAGTGCGTTGTCGTGACCAAAAACGGCTAATTTGGTACGTGTATTGCCTACGTCAATTATGAGGTTCATGCGCTGTTAAAGACGGCAAAGTTACGGTTTCGTTTCAAGAATTGCTAAGGGATGCCAAAATGAAAGCTGTTCAGGAGGCATATCCAATGAATCACACAATGCAGGAACACTTAAATCAAGGATTCCATCGCTCCGGCTCGACACATGGCGTCTAAGGACTTTTTATTCACTTTCCGAGCAACCACCCCTTTATCGAACAAAAGGTCCTCTACGGACGAAAATGGGC
>JAWWCH010000240.1:0-4024 GCA_033720575.1 Marinirhabdus sp. | reverse complement strand
TTTGCTACTCCCGTGTTATCGTCTATCGTCTTCCATTTTCCGAAGACCTCTTGAGCATTCAAGGTTGTCATTGAGATAACAGTGATTATAAAAATGCAAATTGCTTTATACATAAGTTTGGGTTTCATTATTTTATTTGCCTAACATGGCCTTTTTCAACTTACTGTCTGCCGGATCATTGCCCAACCATATTCCAAACAACGCTTTTTTAAACGCCATTCCCTTGATGGTACCCAACTGTTTTCCATTTTTGTAGGCCACCACACCTGTTCCTCTTTGGTAGGTGATATCAAAGATATTATCTTCAACAATTTCATCGCTAAAGAAGGAAATAAACGTTTCTATCTCCGAAGATAGTGAAGATGTATTTCCATTCATTGAGGCATCAAAACCTTCTCGTACCGCATCACTCATAGCATCACTAGACACGAAACTAGACGTAATATGCAGCTTAATGGCCATGGTTTCATCAGCATTTATGATATTCGAAGCACTGCTAGATTTTTCCTTTAAGTATAAACCACCTGAATAAAGCTTCAGAACAAAGGCTTTTTTACGGATACCCGCACCGTTTAAGGTGAGTTCTTCACCACCAAAATTTTCAGTGTTCGGAAGAATAACTTCTCCAACTTTAGTTTGGGCATAGGTTGCATTCACTGTGAATGCCAGGACGAGGATTACTAATAATTTTTTCATTTCAGTTTGTTATTTCAGTTTGTGTTTCAGTTTAATTTTGATCCTTTAAACGCTGCAGTGAAATGTTTAATTCAAATCCGAGCAGCAACAAGTTTGCGTTTATCCAAATATATAACATCATGATTAAAATGGCACCAATAGAACCATAGAGTTCGTTATAATTTGAAAAATTATTGATATAAATGGTAAAAAGATATGTAGTCAACAGAAACAGCAGTGTAGTAACCACGGCTCCTATAGAGAGAAAACGGGATTCCTTTCCTTCTTTGGTTCCGTAGTAGTACAAGGTGGCTATCACTACATAAATCATGATTACAAAGACCGTAAATTGCAGAGCCGTTATCCAAAATACATCATTGCTGATATAGTTGCTTCCTTTTAGACTACCAATAATATATTCACCATAAAGGATGACTCCAACTGTTATGAGCAACAACAATGCCAAAAGAATCGAAACCAATATAGCGATGCCGTACTGCCTGAAAAAATTCCGGTTGATCGTAACATGGAAAGAGTATTCAAACGCACTAAAAATAGCATTCACACCATTGGCCGCAAAGAACAGCGAGAAAATAATGGATAACGATAGTAATCCGCCCCGAGTATTTACAGCAATGTCAGCAATGGTGGGATAGAAAAACTGCGCCGTCTGGGCGGGGAGTAATTCTTCTATGAAATTTAAAAAACGGGCTTGAAACCCTTCAATAGGAATGTAGGGTATCAGGTTGAGAATAAACAGTAGGAATGGAAAAATTGCAATAAAAAAGCTATAAGCGATTGAACTGGCTCGCGACGAAAACGTGCCTTTTAAGATACCCGTTCCATAGATGTCCAAAAGATTATAAAGTGTAAGACCATTTGCGCCGGGTATCGTAATCCGTTTGCTGCGCTTGAGAAAATAAGTGCCTACAGGAAAGAAAAACGATCTTATTTTGTTGAAAAGCGTTTTTTTATCCGATTCCTTTTTTTCAACCGCATCTTCTTCTTTCATCAAACAGCTTTTAAGCTCAAATCCATATTATGCACGGAATGCGTTAACGCACCACTTGAAATATAGTCTACACCACATTCGGCATATTTTCTAGCGGTTTCTAACGTAATACCTCCACTAGACTCAGTGAGGCATTGATCCCCAATCATGGCTACCGCTTTTCGTGTATCTTCATAATTAAAATTATCAATCAATATGCGATAGACCCCAGGATTCTTCAAAATCTCTTCAATCTCTTCAAGATTTCGAGCTTCCACTATAATTTTAAGGTCAAGGCTTTTCTCATCGAGATATTGCTGTGTCGTCTGAATGGCTTTGGTAATTCCGCCACAAAAATCAATATGATTGTCTTTTAGCATAATCATGTCATAGAGCGCAAATCTGTGATTTTCGCCACCCCCGATTCTAACCGCCCATTTTTCTAACGCACGTATGCCCGGTGTCGTTTTTCTGGTATCCAAAATTTTGGTCCCTGTACCTTCCAAAAGTTGTACATACTGTTGTGTTTTCGTTGCAATCGCACTCATACGCTGCATCGCATTTAAGACCAGACGTTCTGCCTTTAGTATGGATTGTGAATTTCCAGAGACGTAAAATGCAATATCACCATGGGAAACCATTGCGCCATCTTTTAGCTTCACTTCCATTGTTAAGCCATTGTCAACATAGTCGAAAACTTGTTTTGCAAAATCAATTCCCGCGATCACACCTTCATCTTTTACCAATAATTTGGCCCTTCCTTTCGCATCTTCCGGGATACAGGCTAATGAACTGTGGTCTCCATCCCCTACATCTTCACGAATGGCATTGGCGATAATTCCGTCTATTTCTTTCTGAAATTTCCTTGCTGAAATCATGGACTCATATAATTTTTAGCTAAGTTATGAAAACCACAGCAGTATGTATACGGCCTTATCATTTTTTTAAACCCGTTAAAAGTGGTTGTGCTTACGCCTATCTTTTGCATATCAATTGCGTAGCAAACCAAATACACCTTAAATTTTGACAAAAAAAAGGGCGGAAAATTTCCGCCCCCTTTCATTTTGAATTAGTGGTTAATCATTGTTTATATAATTAGAGGATACCGCCTTCTTAATTGTTACTCCTTGGTCGGTTATGACCTTAATGAATAACAATTGACTTGCAGAACCTTCAAGATCTAAGGTAACAACATCCTTCATATCTGCCACGTGAGTACGTTGTTGTGTCTGAATCAACGTTCCTTTCATATCAAATACTTGAATGGTTACTTCTGTATCATATCCATATTCGTAAGCTACATTTAATCTTCCATCAAATGGCATTGGATATAAGTCGAAATCTGCTCTTCCAAAAATAATTGGATCTATCTGTCCGCTTATCGTGATATTCGGTAAGCATTCAATAGCAGGTTCAGTTGATGTTTCAAAAACATCCTCTGGCACTGTACATCTGCATACCTCTTCACAAGTTTCAGCATGCGCAATGATCCAGAATGGGCCCGAAACTTCAACATTTTCAAGCGTATAATTGTACACCTGATCCAAAGCTCCCGAATTGAATGTGTACTGTCCTGGAGCTACTGTAACTTCCCCATTAGGTTTTTCAGGGTATTTTTCACATCCAATGTAAACATGCGCCACATTCATTATGAAACCTGGATACAGGTTATAGTTTACATCTACCATTCCGCCTGAGTAATTGACGGTAACAGTTCCAGCCTGAACACCTCTAGAGGTATCACATTGGCCAGCTCCTGCCCAAAGTTCCATCATATACATCCCTTCGGTTTCGATGTAGTTGGTCCAACCCCATCTGTTGAAAGAATAATCTGGATCTGAAATAAAGCACTGTGACGGTGGGTTCTCAGGACTAAGTCTAGCGAACGCGGTTTCACAATTCTCATATTTGTCATACTCTCTAATCACTGTAACGGTTTCTGTAGCAGAATTCATGCAGTCATCTTCCACATAGAACGTGTATACGGCCTCTTGGAAACACTCAAAATCAGTTATTACTGGTGCTCCAGAAGAAATGGTACCTCCGTCAGCGCAATTATCTGTCCAATCTGCAAATAGCTCTGTTGGGAACGCATCGTTACATAACGGATCTACTACTGGAAGATTCACGATTTCAGGATCAATGGTATCCTCTACGTTATAGGTAAAGGTCCAGTCATTGCTGTTACCTTCACAGTCAGTATACGTCCAAGTGTACGTAACTGTTCCCGCACATACTATAGGATCGGGCGTGGTTACGACTACCGGTCCAGTAGGAGTCAATGGGTTACCACAGTTATCATTTACCATTGGTGGTACTGGAACAACTAAGGCATCCTCTGGACATTGTACATTTGCA
>JAWWCH010000239.1:0-4043 GCA_033720575.1 Marinirhabdus sp. | reverse complement strand
TTGGAAATGGTAAAGATATTTTGGCCATATTAAATGCTGAATTTGACATAATCGCCTATCCAAAAGAGCATATTTTGGTAGAAACAAGATATCCTGAAATTCTTCCTCTGTTTCATGAAGCAGGGTACAATACTTCGTATTATCTACCGCAGGACATACATGCCATGGATAAGGAAGCCCAAGAGAATACCATTGCTGAGATTCAGGCCGTGCTTGACCAGCAAGCCGAACTTGCTATTTCTACGAAGTACAGTGATTACGAAATACTACATTCCTATTTTCCAGATCGACCGAAGTACATTTGGAGCCTGAGCCATGAGAAGATTGGCGACTACGCTCTTATTCGATCTATGCTAAAAGATCCTACCGTAAAGCTGGTGTTGGTGAGGTACCATCCATTATTCTAGCCACAATTTGAAATCTTTAACCCGTTCCCGTGCCACGATAACTTCTTGCTCTTTGTAACTGTTCAACTTTAATTGTAATCGGCTATTGGTATAACTAATGATATCTTTTATAGCGTTGATGTTGATATAGAATTTTCTGCTGATCCTGAAAAAGGTTTGCGGTTCGAGCTCATCTTCCAATTGTTCCAATGTGGTGTCTAGCAAATAGTCCCTCCCGTCAATCGTGTGGGCGTAGGTGCCCTTGTTTTCAGAATAGAAACATTCTATTTCATCTACGGCAATCATTTTGATGTGCTGACCGATTTTAGTGGTAAATCGTTTTTTATATTCACGTTCAACAGGATTGGTCAGCAATTTCTTGATATCCTCAAAATTCATCTGAAGCGTTTCCTGCTTTGGTTGTAGTGATTCGTATTTTTTTACTGCGGAAGCCAATTCTTCTTCATCAATGGGTTTGAGTAGATAATCGATGCTATTTAATTTAAAGGCTTGCAGGGCATATTCATCGTAGGCCGTGGTAAATATGATGGCACTCTTGATTTCAACTTCATCGAAAATCTCAAAGGAGAGTCCGTCACTGAGTTGAATATCCAAAAATATCAAATCTGGGTGTTCATTGTTCTGAAACCATTGCACGGCTTCTTCCACACTATGCAGCATTTGGTCTACTTGTACTTCCTTTCGTTCAAGCATACGTTGAAGTCTTCGTGCAGCAGGTTTTTCGTCTTCTATAATGAGTACATTCATGGTTGGCTATATTCTGTATTTTTTGATGATTATCTGTGCAGAATTTTATTGAAATTTCTCAAAATCCCGTTCTTCACGTTCTAGGTATTCCTGTATTTTTCGGTCTTCCCATTTCTTCAAAAAAGATAAACGTCTTCCAAAGACCTTCAAGTAATGGAAGAAAAGCCCAATTCCCCAAAAAAAAGGTGTGGTAAAGTGGCCCCAGCTTGGCATATGTAGCCGAAACCCTCCGCTGAACAGGTTCATTGCCATCAAGAGCAGCAGTACATTTACTACCACGTATATGGTGGCGTGTATGTAGAACCCTTTGATTTCAGATACTTGTTTTTTGGCACGTTCTAGCTTTTCTTTTTCGGATGGATCAGTAATCATCTTAGTCATGTGTTTTATCTTGATCTTCTAATATCTTTTTCACTTTTCGTGTTTCCCAATTTTTTAGGAATTTGAATTTATATTGAAACACATAGAGCCCGTGCAACAGTAGTCCGATCCCCCAAAGAAAGGCCGTTCCGTAAACGTTTAGGTCGAGCCATCTATCAAAATGTAGGTCGTCTACTCCCCCGTCTAAAAGGCCAAGAATATTTACCTTGATGAGAAATAAAATTACATTAACCACAAGATAAACCCGCAAGTGTTTGTAGAATTTTTTAATGTCTTCCACTTTCTTAATAGCGCGTTCGTATGCTTCGCTTTTTCTAGGATCCATTTGGTTGGGTTTTAGTTCCATTTTTGTTCTTCTTCATCCATGAATTCTTTCAGTTTTCGCTCTTCCCAATCTTTACCCATGAACGGGTTCCATTGAAAGGCTTTGGCAGCCTGAAAAACCAATCCGATTCCCCATCCAAAAGCTGCCCATAAAAACCACATATAGCGCCATTCGTTTACGTAATAATTAACGGCGGCCAATAGGGAAATAAAGATTGCGTATCCAAGTAAGCTATTGTAGAATTTTTTTATTTCTGCAACGCGTTCTTTGGCTCGTATGTATTTTTGCTGTTGTTCTGTATTGTATTCCATGATCCGGTGTTTTGAAGTTGATTGGTGTGCTCAAAAATTATTCTTCGTTCATAAACTGACGAATCTTCTGCGCTTCCCATTCCTTTCCAAAGAACGGGCTCCATCCAAATGTTTCTGACGCATGGCCCGCAATACCAAATCCCCAACCCAAAATAGGGAAAATAGCCCATGGAAAATTACTCCCGCCAATGATGTTTAAAATAACAAAAACTGGTACAAAGAAAAGGTAAACCGCCAAATGGGTATAAAACCCTTTGAGCTTTTCAACTTTTTCTATAGCCCTGTTTCTTTTGAATTCTGTAGTGTTCTGAATTGTTTCCATCGTAGTGTGTTTTAAATTACAGTACTAAAGTATGGAGGAACCTTAGAGTATCGAAAAGCGTTCTTCTGAACTGTCGTTTTTTTAAGATGAACTGTAAACTTATTCCTCCTTATCCATTAACTCCCGTATTTTGCGCGCTTCCCATTCTTTATTGAGAAACGGATTCCAATCAAATACTTCGGAAGCATGGCCCAAAACACCAAGACCCCAGCCCGCAATTGGGAAAATGGCCCACGGGAAGTCGGTTCCTGATTTGTGGTTCAAATAAATAAAGAAAGGCACAAATATGAGATAAATCGTGAAATGCACGTAGAATCCTTTCAGTTTTTCAACATGTTCTTTTGCACGCTCCAATCGCTTGTCTGAAATATAACTTTCTTGTGTACTGCGCACCACGGAAACATTGGTAAGCATAGGAATGGTCACCTCAAACGATTTAGCATCTTTTGTGACGCTAACTTGGCGCTCGGTGAGCAATCGATAGCGCTGGTAAATATTTTGTAGCCCCACACCGCTACTTTCCCGTAATACTTTTTTGGGTTGTAGGTTGTTTTCTATGACCAAATTTCCGTTCTTTTCATAGATGCGAATATGTAACTTTTTTGAAGGGGTTACCTGATTGTGCTTCACGGCATTCTCAAGTAGCAGTTGTAACGATAAGGGTACTACTTTTGCCTCAGGTTGGCTTACAGAATCGGGCGCGGTAAATACAATGCTTTCCTCAAAACGCATTTTGATGAGCGACATGTACAGTCGCGCAAACTTCAATTCTTCTTCTACGGTAACCAATTCCTTGTTTTTTTGTTCCAATACGTACCGGTACACTTTTGATAATGAAGTAGTAAACTTGGTTGCGGCTTCAGGGTTTTCTTCGATCAAACTAGTGAGTACATTCAAACTATTGAACAAAAAGTGTGGATCCAATTGGTTTTTCAAGGCATCGAACTGGGCAGAAGCAGTTTTAGCAATGATTTTTTGTTGGGTAACCTGAGTATCCTTCTTCAGTTTGTAATAGTGGAAAATGTAGAAGATGGTTGTTACAACGATAGAAATGAGCAAGCTCACCAAGTATACTTCCGGTCGATGATCTTCTAAAAACGATGCTGAAGAAGCCCCAACAATGACCACGGCCACAAACATATTTATAAAAAACAGGGTCAACAAGGTTAATCCTATTGCCCCAAAATAAGCCAACAACATCCGTCGCCATGTAAACAATGACATGCCGTGCTTAGAAATCATATAATAGAAAAACGGCATATTTGCCATGTACAAAGGCACGGCGTACAGTTGATTATACCCAAATCTGGTAATGAGTCTGTCAATGCTGAATACTGGGTTTCCCGTGGCGTACTCAATGATTGTAATGATTATGAATATGAGTGTTCCAACAAAAAAGGCCTTTCCTAATTCTTTTACAAAACGAACCATTTACTTGTTACAATTATTTTGTTCCATGACTTGTTGTACTCGCGAAGCCCCACCTTGTGGATGAAATTCGCCTTTCGGAGTAAAGGTAGCAAAAAGCTCGGCAGCACGTGCAAGATCAT
>JAWWCH010000238.1:0-4059 GCA_033720575.1 Marinirhabdus sp. | reverse complement strand
GTGAATGTCCGGCAGGATTCAGTCCGGACGGCAGTTATTTTATATTCTTTGCACCTAGCAATAAAACATCTGATGATCCGGATGCCCCTGGACGGCCTTATATCATCAAAACGGCTGCCCTGCAACTAGATACATTATTTAACTAAAAACAACACTATGAAAACAGTTTATTACCTGATATGTGGATTCCTCAGCTTCTCGGCATTTGGACAAATCGACACCCTCTCCCAAAAAATGGTGGCCATGCAAGACACCTATCAAAAACCCTATTCAGTTGGCTCGGTATACTATGAAAAAGGAAGTGACACCCCCTACTCCGGTATTTTATATGGAAAATTTTCCAACGGCAAATACCTTTCTATCCAAGAATACAAAGATGGGGTTGGCAATGGCACTTGGGTGAATTATTATGAGAACGGAAATCTGAAGGAGGTGGGTACCTATCGCAATAATTTAGTGGAAGGTCCTATCAAACAATACCGTGAAGATGGTAGCTTAAAGGCCGAAGGCACCTATAAACACTGGCGAAAAAAGGTGGGTGTTTGGCGGTATTACGATTCAAAAGGGAACCTTACTCGGCAATCCGAATATGGATATTGAGTGAAATCTATCTCACAAAGTGCTGTCGCGTTGAACGGCAAAATTTATTTGCGAAGCCATTTGTAAAAAATAGATAAAAAAAACGCCTTAACCAATTGTCAAGGCGTTTATTATACTTGGTTTGAACGCTTACTAGATTATTTCTACTAGTTCTAGGTCGAACACCAGATCGTGTCCTGCCAAAGGGTGATTGGCATCTACGATGATATGGTCGTCATTGACTTGAGCCACACGTAATTTCTGTTCTGAACCATTTTGGCCAGTTGCCACCAACTCCATACCTTCTTTTGGGTCTATGGATTCTGGAAGATTCTCCTTAGCCACTTTTTGGAATAGTTCCTTATTTACCTCGCCGTAGGCTTCTTCTTTCTTTATAGTAATGGTTTTCTTCTCGTTGACCTCCATATCGATGAGCCCTTTTTCAAATCCAGGGATAAGTTGTCCTTTTCCAAGTGCTACTTTAATGGGCTCTCTTTCGAATGAACTGTCAAATACCTGTCCATTGCTCAATTTACCTTTGTAATGAACTTTTACAACGTCATTTTCCTTTACTGTACTCATACTGATTTCTTTATAATTTTATTAAAATAATTTTGCAAAGGTACAGGGAATGAAATGGCTTAACGAAGAATTTCAAAGAAATCCTTGTTCCAGTGCTAATGATTTGGTTTAATACTTACTGAATATTAAGGAATTGCACGGAGGCGTGAATATTTGTACGAAAAACCAATCTATTTTGATAAAGCCTAGATCATTTTACACTTTTTTGACATGCGTTTTACATATTGCCTTGTGCTCATGGGTTACTTTTGAAGAAATTTTATGGCCATGTTCTATCGTATCGCATGTTGTAATCTCTTTATCATTTTGTGGAATGTGTATTCCGTCATTGCTCAAGAAAAGGCCACCCCTTCCCTACTGAGGGGCCCCGCCGATTGGGGACAGGAAATAATCCCTTTTCCTATCGATTGGGCGCCGGGAATGGATGTGGCAGGTTATGAAGAATTGCGCTTTGCCCCAAACTGGAAGAATCAGCAAAACGAACAATTTTGGACCCTCGCCATTGCGTATAAGGTGGAAGCCCAAACTCCGATGTCGTTAGCACGTATCCAGCAAAATTTTGAGGCGTATTTCAACGGACTCATGCATCCGAACCATTGGGCGCAGGTATTTCCCGATCCTGTGTTTCAGTTGGTGGTTGACGAAAGCATTATGGAGCTCTCCTATCGCGGGAAGTTGAAAGTTTTTGATGGCTTCCATACAGGAAAAATGATAACCCTTAATGTGCTAGCCAACCAAACATTTTGCCCTAAAACGAAACAAACGCTTGTGGTATTTTACGTGACACCACAAGCGTTTGATCACGCTATTTGGAATAGTCTTAAAGCTATTACCCTCACTCAAAATGCGTGTTCGCTTACCAAATCTTGATACGTTCTTCTTCGGTTCTATAATTTTCTTGCCCTGGAACCACATTAAATGCTTCGTAAAACGGCGTAAAGTTCATCAAAGGACCATTAACACGCCAAACCGGTGGCGAATGTGGATCGGTAGCCACGTAATTCCGCAAGTACTCATCTCTCGTCTTTACGCGCCAAATACGGGCAATTGACAAGAAAAAGCGTTGATCTGGGGTATACCCTCCAATTTTGGTCGTGTCTTGCCCCTGCTCTGTCATTTTAAAGGCATCATAGGCAATCGCAATTCCGCCGTTATCTGCCGTGTTCTCCCCTACTGTGAGCGCACCCTTCAAATGCACACTGTCTAATACTGTAAATTGATCGTACTGATCGATGATTTGTTGGGTCTTGGCCTTAAATCGTTCGTAGTCTTCATCGCTCCACCAATTCTTTACATTTCCTTCCTTGTCGTATTGCGCACCTTGGTCGTCAAAAGCATGAGTAAATTCATGACCGATCACCATTCCGATACCACCATAATTTACGGCGTCGTCGGCATAAAGGTCGAAATATGGCGATTGCAAGATCCCTGCGGGGAATACGATTTCGTTGAGCGACGGATTGTAATAGGCAGTAACCGTAGAAGGCGTGGTGTGCCATTCGTCACGATTGGGTGCCTTGCCCAGTTGCTGCAATTGATATTCGTATTCGTCTTGATTCAACGCCAGCACGTTTTCGAAAAATTTGTTCCGATCAATTTCCACATCATACTCACGCCACACATCAGGATAGCCAATCTTTTTGTTGATAGCATATAATTTCTCTTTTGCTTTTACTTTGGTACTGTCGGTCATCCAATCTAGTGCATCAATACGTTTTTCTAGGGTCTTCTGAAAATTGTTAACCAAATCTAACGCACGTTCTTTGGCATCTTCATTGAAATAGCGTTTTACATAGAGCTTTCCGAGTGCAAAGCCCAATTGCTGATCTACACGACGCACCATTCGTTTGGCTCGCGATTGTTGTTCTGACTGGCCTGAAAGTACCTTTGAATAAGCAAAGGCCGCATCTTGGAAATTGTCGCTCAAGAGTCCGTCAAACGAACTCAACGTGTGCGCTTTCAAATACAATTTCCAATCGGTTATGGGAACCGACCCCAACATCGCATTCAGTTTATCATAGTACTTCGGCTGTCGCACATCAAGAGAATCCATATCCGTTCCGATCATTTCGAAAAAGCTCGGCCAATCAATATTGTTATGAGCGTTGTTCAATGCTGAAACTGCCATTTTGTGGTAGTTTTCCGTCACCACACGACGTTCGATTCGAGTTTTGTGGGATTCGGCCAATTTCTTTTCAATGGCATACACTTTGGCAGCATTCTTTTCAGCATTGGCGTCACCGGTCAATTCAAACAGTTTGGTGAGATAAGTTTTGTAAGCCTCTTGGATTTCGGTTACCGAAGCATCATTTTTAAAGTAATAATCGCGATCTGGGAGTCCGAGACCCGTCTGAGATAGATGTAAGATATTCACCGAGCTATTCTTCTGATCGGCTGAAATATAAGGTGCAATGATGGAGTAGTCGCCGCGTTTCATTTGTCGTGCAACGTATTCCAGAATGCCAGAGACTTCTTTGATATTGTCAATTTCAGTAAGATAGGGCCGTACGGGTGTAGCCCCACGTTGATTGATACTCACCGTGTCCATTCCCGAAGCGTAGAAATCGCCTACCATTTGTTCTACCGTTCCCTTGGTATGGCTTCCTTCCGCCACTTCTTCAACAATATTTCTTAGTTTTTCTTGCTGCGGAATATTGAGAAAGCGGTATGATCCCACGCCAATTTGGTCTTCTTCAATCACGGCATTGTCATACCAGGTTTTATTCACATGGTGGAAGAAATCATCCCCAGGTTTAATGGATTCCGTAATTCCGTCGAAAACTACGGGTTCACGTTCGGCTATAGGTTCAGCGGTTTCAGAATTGGTTTCGTTTTTACACGAAAAAAGTGTCGCAGCCACTAAGGCGCAGTAGATGAAATGTTTCATAAGAGCTCGTT
>JAWWCH010000237.1:0-4081 GCA_033720575.1 Marinirhabdus sp. | reverse complement strand
GAGTCCGCCCACCGAAGTGTCCAATATTTCAGATAGTTCCTCGTAGGTATGGTCTTCAAAATATTTCATATTGAACACCAATTGTTGTTTCTGCGGAAGGGTAGCGATAGCCCGCTGCAATTGCACTTGGATAGCATCGCCTTCAAAATACACATCAGTTTCCAACCTATCTATGGCCTGCTGCTGTACTTTCTCATTCGTTATTCGGTTGCGTTTCGCACGTTTATTGATAAAAGTGATGGCTTCATTTGTGGCAATTCTATAGAGCCACGTATATAATTTACTGTCGCCTTTGAAGCTGTCAATATTTTTAAAAACTTTGATAAAAGTGTTCTGTAAGACGTCATCTGCGTCGTCGTGGTTGATCACGATTTTACGAATATGCCAATATAGACGTTCTTTATATTCAGCCACAAGCACACGGAAGGCCGCTTCTTTTTGCGCCTTTGACTGTAATGTTCGAACCAAATCAGCTTCCTGAATCACTAATTTTTATTTAAATATAGGACTATTTCAAACGAAATAGGTTTAATATCACCCCTCTAATAAGCACCTCAAATCGATGAAACGCAAAATAATTCGATAAAAAGCACAATTTTTTTGATTTGTAGGAAAAATCGTGTACATTTACGTCATACTTCTTATGTATAGTTCGTCATTATAAGCCCCAACTTTAATGCGAACACACTAAAGACGGGTCTTAGCGGGGGCTGACCCGTTTTTTTTTATGTTTAAACTTCACGTTTCGAATTTGTAGGAATTTCAATTCTAAATCGAGATTATTATCGATAAAGTGCAAATAAAATTCGATGAAATGCAAAAAAAATTTGGAAATATGAAAATTTGGTCTATCTTTACACCAAGAAAATACTACTTATGTATTTGATTGCCGCGAGCCCCAAATGTGGTAATCAAAAAAAAGTAAAGAAGAGCGGAGCCCCAACCGCTCTTTTTTTATGCCTTGTATTTAGATTTAGTTACGAAGTTTTGTGAGTTAAGCGAATGACTGCATCTCTACCAAACTAAAGTACACCCCTTTTTGATCTAACAATTCTTGATGTCTTCCTTGCTCAACGATTTGGCCTTTGCTCAACACTACGATGGTATCTGCATTTTGAATGGTAGAGAGTCTATGTGCGATTACCACAGAAGTTCTATGGCGCATCATGTTCTCTAAGGCATCTTGTACCAGACGTTCACTTTCGGTGTCTAATGCAGACGTAGCTTCATCTAAGATCATGATTGGCGGGTTCTTCAATACGGCCCGAGCAATGCTTAAGCGTTGTTTTTGTCCGCCACTCAATTTGTTCCCACTGTCTCCAACGTTGGTTTCAATGCCTTTGGGGAGCTTCTCCACAAATTCCCAAGCATTGGCAATCTTGAGTGCCTCAATAATTTCGCCATCTGTTGCTTCTGGTTTTGCGACCAAAAGATTGCCTTTTACTGTATCATTGAACAGAATAGAGTCTTGGGTAACCAAGCCCAATAAACTCCGAAGTGAGGCCTGGGTCATATTTTTTATGTCAATGCCATCAATGGCAATAGCCCCTTCATTCACATCGTAAAATCTAGTGATGAGGTTGGCAATAGTGCTTTTTCCACTACCACTTTGCCCTACCAGGGCTACGGTGTGACCTTTAGGAACAGTTAATGAGAAATTGCGCAGTACATAGTCGTCTTCGTATTTAAACGAAATGTCATTAATAGATAGGTCTCGTTCAAAATCACTTTTAACAAGTGCGTTTGGTCGGTCCTGAATGGCACTTTCGGTCTCCAAAATTTCCAAGACACGTTCGGCAGCTGCGTTTCCTTTTTTGACGCTGTAACTTGCCTTGCTTATGGCTTTTGCGGGGGTTAGAATTTGATAGGCCAATGCCATGTAAACAATGAACATTTCGGCTTGTAAGGTGCCTTCCACCAAAACCATATGCCCTCCATACCACAAGAGTACCGCAATGGTCACAATTCCTAAGAATTCACTCATGGGTGATGCCAGGTTTTGCCGATTCAAAAGCGTATTCGAAAACTTGAACAAGCGCGTGGTAGATTCCTTGAACTTCGTATAAAATATGTTTTCAGCATTAAAACCTTTGATGATTTTGAGTCCGCCCAAAGTTTCATCTAAAATTGACAGAAAATAACCCTGTTCCCGCTGCACACGTTCCGATTTCGACTTCAAGCTTTTTCCGATCCAAGAGATGATGAGACCTGAAATTGGAATAAAGATGAATACAAAAATAGTGAGTTTTACACTGATCAACAGCATGGCCACAATGGCGAACAAAATGGTCAGAGGCTCACGTACGATTAGCTCCAATAATGATAAGAACGAATGTTGTATTTCTTGAACGTCCGTAGTAATTCTGGCAATGGTGTCTCCTTTTCGTTTTTCAGAATAAAACGAAACGGGAAGGTCCACGGTCTTTTCATAGAGGTCGTTCCGAAGGTCTTTTAGGACTCCATTTCGAAGGAAGGTAATGAAAAACATTGCCAAATAACCGAAGAGATTTTTTAGAAGAAACATCGCAATTACCAAAATGACCATGAATAATAAGGCCTCTTCGGGTCCGTTCGTAGCCTTTTCGGTGACGAAATAATTGAGATAGCTTTCTGCATAATCTTTGGCATCGCTCAATCCGGTCCACTCTGGTTTGGTTTGCAGTTGCTTGGTTTTGTCGAACAGCACACTCAGCATGGGGAATAGCGATACCATGGCCAACGTGCCAAATAGCGCATAGAAAATATTGGAAATGATATTGAGCCAAGCGTAGGTTTTATACGGGATGGCATATCGGATGATCTTTTTGAAATATTTCATTTATTGCTGTATCGCTAACTGTTGCTCTATACGTTTCATTCTTTTATTCAGAATTTCTTCTGAATTTTCGGTCTGTGCCGGGGTTTGAACGCTGATGTAAAATTTTATCTTCGGTTCTGTTCCGCTGGGTCTGGCAGCAATTTTACTGCCGTCGGCGGTGTGGTAAACCAGAACATTCGATTTAGGAATAGGGATGCGCGTCGTTTCCCCCGTTTCAAGTTCTTTGGATTCACCACTTTGGTAATCGTCAATACGAACCACCTTGCTGCCCGCAATTTCCTTTAACGGATTTTCACGAAGGGATTTCATCATGCTCGCAATTTCTGCGGCTCCTTTCTTTCCTTTCTTTACTACAGAAATCAGCATTTCCTCAAATCTTCCGTAGGTATCATATAGATCGGCAAGATAGGTATATAAGGTTCCCCCTTTTTGTTTCTGTTGGGCGGCCATCTCACAGGCCAATAGGGTAGCGGTAACCGCATCTTTATCCCGTACAAAACCGCCTACCATATAGCCAAAACTTTCTTCACCACCACCAATAAATTCAAGCTCCGGAAAGTCTTTCACCATCTTTGCAATCCATTTAAAGCCGGTTAGCCCTTCTTTATACTGTACCCCAAAACTGTCTGCTATGGCCTTCACCATAGGGGTAGACACTATGGTAGATGCCACAAATTGATTTTGGTTGAGTGTCCCTCGGGTTTTCTTCTGCTGAAGTAGGAAATGTGTCATGAGCACCATGGCTTGATTTCCGTTGAGTATTTTGAGGGCCCCGTTCGCATCACGAACCGCAATTCCGAGTCGATCACAATCGGGATCTGTACCTATCACGATATCGGCCTGTTCTTTTTCCGCCACATCCAATGCCATTTTTAGTGCTGCAGGTTCTTCCGGGTTCGGTGATTTCACCGTTGGGAAATCACCATCAGGTGTTGCTTGTTCCTTTACAACATGAACATTGGTATAGCCCGCCATGTCCAATACCTTAGGAACCATGGTGATTGAGGTTCCGTGTAGGGAGGTAAACACAATTTTCAATGCTGCTTTAGCACTTTCGGGAGTATTAAAACTTCCGTTGTTTTTGGAAGCCACCGCGAAGGCTTCATCTACTTCAGCGTCTATCCAAGAAATGCGTGAGGTATTGCCCTCAAAATTGATGGCTGCGTATGATAAAGCATTGATTTCGGATATTATGGCGGTATCTTGCGGTGGAACCAGTTGTCCGCCATCTTTCCAATATACTTTGTAGCCATTGTATTCTGG
>JAWWCH010000236.1:0-4082 GCA_033720575.1 Marinirhabdus sp. | reverse complement strand
GGCGGATTCAAGCGTTGCTACACGATTTTTATCCAAAGGTTCAAATTCAAATGAAAAAGCCTTCGCATAGCTCCCATCGTTCTCAAACGGGATGGGTCTAATATGAGGTTTGATGACGATATGGGATTCAGGGATTCCAATTTCAGTCAGAATCGCTTTTAAATTTTCAGCTCTTTGAACCCCTAGGTTTGGGTCGCCCGTAATCTCTTCAGCACTGTACTGCGATTTGATATGAAGTTCAGTATTTGGATGCTCGATGTAATAAGCGTTGAGTTTATATTTAAAATCCAGGGTTGCCTCGGGAATGTATATTTCAGACCGATTCTTTTGAATGGAAATCGGTTGATCAAAAGCGAACAAGGTTTCACCCGATAAAGTGAATGCCCTAAGTTTTTCATCGGAATACGTTTCGATTTTTTCGGTGAGGGTATCCAAGTTTACCGTAGTTTCGGGACTAGAAGGCACGGTGTCTCCAATGGTCATCTCGGCCGTATCTGAAGAAAGCAATGTACTCTCATCTTGCAGCCAATAATAGATCCAAAGGCCAAAAAATGACCAAACAACGAAAACGCAAAATGCGATGATGAAGTTTTTCATGCAGTAGCTCGCCTTGATAAATAGGGTTTTAATATAGCGTGGGCCCCTTCCTTCAAAGCTATAAAAATAAAACGTTGTTGTAGATAAAATTTTAAGATGTTTTTCACAACTCTGTGAACAATTTTACATACTTTTGAAACTTGAAAATGACAACCGCTACTTTACATCATCATCACAGAATACTCCACGCTCATGCGAGGTGATTTTGTTGTGATGTAAATTCAATCATATACCGAACCCGTTTGAGCTTTCAAACGGGTTTTTTTATGCCCATTTCCCAATGAACTATAAAAAAGAAGAAGAATGAATACCTTAAAAATTGCAGTACAGAAATCCGGGAGATTACATGACGACTCCCTCAAATTATTAAAAGATTGTGGCATTTCTATCGATAATGGGCGCGATCAACTCAAGGCGTCGGCCAAAAACTTTCCGCTCGATATCTTGTATCTCCGAAATGGCGATATTCCACAGTATTTAAAGGATGGTGTTGTAGATTGTGCCATCATCGGGGAAAATGTGTTGGTGGAAAAAGGATGGAGCATACAGGTAATCGAAAAGCTGGGCTTCTCAAAATGCAGAGTATCACTTGCCATTCCCAAGGGTGAAGCGTACGCGTCCATATCTGATCTGCAAGGCAAGCGCATTGCTACGTCATATCCGGAAACTACCCTGAACTACCTGAAGTCGCAGCACGTTTCGGCCGATTTACACATTATCAATGGAAGTGTTGAAATAGCGCCCAATATTGGATTGGCAGATGCCATCTGTGATATTGTAAGTAGCGGCAGCACCCTGTTTAAGAACAACCTAAAAGAAGTGGAAGTACTGATGCAAAGTGAAGCTGTATTGGCAAAATCTCCCAATATTTCTAAGGCATGTGAAGAAACCTTAGCCAAACTTCAATTTCGAATTCAAGCAGTATTGAAGGGTCGCGATTCGCGATACGTATTACTGAATGCGCCCAATGAAAAACTTGGGGAGATCACAAATATTTTACCAGGAATGAAGAGTCCAACCATACTACCCTTGGCTGAAGAGGGCTGGAGCAGTATCCATTCAGTAGTAAACCAAGATGAATTCTGGAACGTTATAGACCAGCTAAAAGCTGCAGGTGCTGAAGGAATTTTAGTTTGTCCGATAGAAAAAATGGTGGTGTAACCTAACAATGTAAATGTATGAAAACGATTATCAATCCAGACCCAAAAACATTCAAATCCCTGCTTTCCAGACCACAGAACTCGGAACGGGAAATGGAAAAAGTGGTTGCCGAAATTTTTCAAGAAGTCAAAAAGAAAGGTGATGCTGCGGTTCGTAGTTATACGGCATTGTTTGATGGGGTTCAATTAGAAACTATTCAAGTTTCGAAAGAAATTCTAGAAACAGCTACAGTCCCCAAAAAATTACAGTCGGCTATACAAATCGCAAAACAAAACATTGAAGCCTTCCACAGGGCTCAGAACACAGCGCCAATAAAGGTAGAGACCATGCCTGGGGTGCAGTGTTGGCAAGAAAAAAAGCCCATTGAAAAAGTGGGACTGTATATTCCTGGCGGAACCGCACCGTTGTTTTCCAGTATTTTGATGTTGGCCATTCCCGCTCAGATTGCAGGGTGTTCCGAAATCGTCTTGTGTACACCACCTAATTCAGAAGGAGAAATTAATCCGGCTATTTTGTATTGCGCTCGTGTCTGCGGCATAACCAAAGTGTTCAAAGTTGGCGGAATTCAGGCCATTGCTGCTATGACGTATGGCACCGAAAGTATCCCAGCCGTTTATAAATTATTCGGACCAGGAAATCAATACGTCACAGCTGCAAAGCAGTACGCCACACGTCAAGGCGTGGCCATCGATATGCCCGCCGGACCAAGCGAATTACTTGTCTGTGCCGATGATAGTGCCAACGCGTCCTTTATAGCGTCAGACATGTTGAGCCAGGCAGAACACGGGGCTGATAGTCAGGTCATTTTGGTCACGACTTCTCAAACGCTTTCTGCGGAAGTTCAAACTGAAATCGATTTGCAATTGAATGCATTAGCTCGAAAATCTATTGCTGAACAAGCGCTGGAAAATTCGAAAACCATTATAGTTGATTCCAAAGAGGAAGCTGTGCAAATCATTAATTTCTATGCACCAGAGCACTTGATTTTAGTTTCAGAAGACGAGCCGTATTATCTATCCAAAATCGTAAATGCTGGATCGGTTTTCTTAGGGAACTATACACCTGAAAGTGCGGGTGATTATGCATCTGGAACCAATCATACCTTGCCTACTAACGGTTACGCCAAACAATATAGCGGGGTAACCTTAGACAGCTTTATGAAGACTATGAGTTTTCAGAAAATATCTAAGCAAGGACTAGAAAAACTTGGGGAAACCATCGAAATCATGGCAGCCGCAGAAGGGTTGTTCGCCCACAAAAATGCAGTGAGTCTTCGTTTAAAATCACAAAATGATGAATAAAGAATTCAAGTTAGACCAGTTGGTGCGACCAAATATTCTGACTATGACGGGCTATAGCAGTGCGCGAGATGAATACGACTCGGCCGAAGAAAACATGGTTTTCTTGGATGCCAATGAAAATCCATTTGGCAACGGTGTCAATCGTTATCCGGATCCGCAACAACAACAGCTCAAACAGCTTATTTCAGGGCAACGTGGAATTCTGTCAACACAAATTTTGTTAGGCAATGGCAGTGATGAAGTGCTAGACCTGTTGATACGGGCATTTTGTGAACCTAATGTTGATTCTGTTATCACAGTTCCACCAACCTATGGTATGTATGGCGTTCTGGCAAAGTTAAATGCTATTGAAAATAAAGAAGTGCTGCTAACGGCTACCCATCAACTTGACGTAGCGGCGATTTTAGCTGCGCAAGATAAAAACACCAAACTCTTGTTCGTTTGTTCTCCGAACAATCCTACTGGGAATCTGATGCAACCTGAACACATTCAAGAGCTATTGGAAAACTTCAACGGTTTGGTAGTGCTCGACGAAGCCTATATTGACTTTGCTCAAGCCGAAAGTTGGATTTCAAGATTGCAATCGTATCCAAACCTAGTGATCACCCGAACCTTGTCTAAAGCCTATGGAATGGCGGGTATCCGACTCGGAATTTGTTTTGCTTCGGCAGAAATTATCGCTGTTTTGAACAAAATCAAACCCCCGTATAACGTAAATGAACTCACACAATCACGCGCTATTTCTAGATTGAAAGATGTAGCGGCAGTCAGAAATGAAATTAAACAGATCAATCGGGAAAAGTCTGAGATGATCAAACAATTACAAAACATAACCTATATCGAAACTGTGTATCCGTCTGATGCAAATTTCCTGTTGATACAAGTAGATGACGCCCATCGTCGCTACGAACAATTGCTAAAAAGCGGGATTGTAGTTCGCAATAGAAGCAATCAACCATTATGTAACAATACCCTTCGTTTTACCATAGGAACGCCTGAAGAAAACCAAAAACTCATACAGAG
>JAWWCH010000235.1:0-4085 GCA_033720575.1 Marinirhabdus sp. | reverse complement strand
TTCATAAAAAAACCCCACCTTTCGGCGGGGTTTAGTCTTTATTTAACGTGAGGGCTTAGCTTTGAGACTCTTCTATCTCAACCTCTTTGACCACCTTGGCGCCTTTATTCACTTTTACATCAGCCTCTTTCAACGCCTCAACTTTAGCTTTTACTTCAGCTTCAGTTCCAGTAAACGTTTTGGTTTCTGTAGTAGTTTCTCCATTCTTGGTAGTTTCAATAGTAACCTCCGCAGTGGCGATATCTCCATCCATATTCATGTTTACGCGTACTTCTCGAGAAATCTCGGTACGTTCTGCCACTTGCTTATCTGTAAAGATGGTTTTATTGCCATCCTCATCGATAAAAACCATTTCTTCGGAAGCTGCAGCAGTTGCTGTTTCTGTTTCTGCTCCATGGTTTCCTAAGATGGGTGCAATTACCAATCCTACCAAGCAGGTAAGTTTAATTAGGATGTTCATTGACGGACCTGAAGTATCTTTAAACGGATCACCAACAGTATCTCCAGTAACCGCCGCTTTGTGAGCGTCGCTACCTTTATAGGTCATTTCACCGTTGATCATTACTCCGGCTTCAAATGATTTTTTTGCATTATCCCATGCACCACCAGCGTTATTCTGGAAGATCGCCCACATTACTCCACTTACGCAAACACCAGCCATATAGCCCCCTAATGGCTCTGCTCCAAAAAGGAGACCTATGACGATAGGCGAAATAATCGTAAGTAAACCTGGAAGAATCATTTCTTTTAGTGCAGCCTTTGTTGAAATATCCACACATTTGGCATATTGTGGCGTTCCCGTTCCTTCCATAATCCCTGGAATTTCTCGGAATTGACGACGCACTTCTTGCACCATTTCCATGGCCGCTTTACCCACCGACTTCATCGCCATAGCAGAAAATACAACCGGAATCATACCTCCTACGAACAACATCGCCAATACATCGGCTCTAAAGATGTTAATTCCGTCAATCCCTGTAAACGTCACATAGGCTGCAAACAACGCCAAGGCCGTCAAGGCTGCAGACGCAATAGCGAATCCTTTACCAACCGCAGCGGTGGTGTTTCCAACAGAATCTAAAATATCAGTACGCTCACGAACGTGAGGTTCTAATTCACTCATTTCGGCTACCCCTCCTGCGTTATCGGCAATGGGTCCGAAGGCATCGATTGCCAACTGCATAGCCGTTGTAGCCATCATTGCTGATGCAGCAAGTGCCACACCATAAAAACCAGCCAATTCATAGGAGCCAAAAATAGCAGCTGCAAATAAAATTACAGATGCAAAGGTAGAATACATACCTACTGAAAGACCCGCAATAATATTTGTTGCGGCTCCCGTTGAAGAATTTTCAACAATATCCATTACTGGTTTTTTACCTAAAGAAGTATAGTATGCGGTAACCATAGAGATCAAAGCACCTACGGCGAGACCGATACAAGCGGACCAGAATACATTGATAGAAGCGATTTCTTTCACACCTTCACCGAAGAATTTCATTTCCATGGTAGCAGGCAACATCCAATCGATCAAGAAATAACTGGCGATAAGCGTTAGGATTATCGCAGCCCAGTTTCCACGATCTAAAGCCGCTTGAACTTGAGGTTCTTTTGCATCGTTGTTTTTGATACTCACTAAGAATGTTCCAATAATGGACGCCAACACACCCACACCAGCGATCACTAGTGGCAATAAAATTGGCCCCATGTTATTGAAAGCATCGGTAAACGTTCCTCCACTTGCTACCGCAATATCACGAATTACATAATTTCCTAATACCATAGCCGCTAATACTGTAGCTACGTAAGACCCGAACAAATCGGCACCCATACCGGCAACATCACCCACATTATCTCCTACGTTATCGGCAATGGTGGCTGGGTTTCTTGGATCATCCTCTGGAATTCCAGCTTCTACCTTTCCAACAAGGTCTGCTCCTACATCGGCTGCTTTGGTATAGATACCACCACCAACACGTGCAAAAAGTGCGATTGATTCAGCGCCAAGTGAGAACCCTGCCAAGGCTTCCAACACAATGGTCATGTTATCGTAGAAGGAACCCTCATTCCCCATAAATTGACCCAAGAAAAATAAAAATATCAGACTAAGTCCTAAAACAGCCAAACCAGCTACTCCTAGTCCCATTACGGTTCCACCGCCAAAAGAAACTTTTAGTGCATTGGGCAATGATGTCTTTGCGGCTTCGGCAGTACGTGCATTTGCTTCCGTGGCAATTCGCATTCCAATATTACCAGCCAGTGCGGAAAATACGGCCCCAAGTAAAAAGGCGGGTACGATCATCCAACTGGTAGATTCTACTAAGGTTGACACAAAAAACAATAATGCAGAAGCGATTACGGCAAAGATGGCCAGCAATCTGTATTCCGCAGAAAGAAAAGCCAATGCGCCTTCTTTAATACTTTTAGAAATAAATTGCATACGCTCACTACCAGCGCTTTGCTTTTTTACCCAACTCATTTTAATGAGCATAAAAAGTAGGCCTAAGACAGCCAGGGCAATAGGTACATAAATAATATTTTTTTCCATGAGAAAAGGTTTGATTAAGTGGCGACAAATGTAGTGAAATAGCACAAATTAAAAAAGCCCGATAAACGCTTGTTAATCGGGCTCTTAGAAGTTCTTTAGATTATCGAATACTCACATCATTCACTGGGATGTCGCTCGATCGGAAACGGTCTACACATTTGGCGACGATCTCTTTGGCAGCATGTACATCGCCCCAACCGCCTACATCTACTTTCTTTTCTTCCAAATCTTTATATACTTGGAAAAAGTGTTCGATTTCCTTAATAAGGTGTGGATTGAGTTCACTCAGATCGCTTACATTATTAGCAATGGGATCGCTTACGGGAACACAAATTACTTTTTCATCCGGCCCTTTTTCGTCAGCCATATGGAACACACCAATTGGTTTTACCTCAATGACACAGCCGGGAAAAGTTGGCTCGGTAACCAACACCAACACGTCTAACGGGTCGCCATCCAAGGCCAAGGTTTCTGGCACAAAGCCGTAGTCTGCGGGATACATCATGGAAGAAAAAATCATACGGTCGTAACGTATCTTTTTCAACGCAAAATCGTATTCGTATTTGTTTCTGCTTCCTTTCGGAATTTCAATCAGTACGTCAAATGTATTTACTTTATCTGCTGTCATAACCATCGTTTTAGAGGGGTGCAAAGATACTTCTTTTTGAGAAGGTAACATACCGAATCCCATTTCAAATTTCAGAAAATGGTTCAGAAAGAAAACAGAGCTTGAAAAACCTAGAATGAAAAGCCGAAAACACCCGTGACGCCAATCTTTCGAGCATCGGGTCTATCCAAGTAATTTCCGCGGAAGTTGACATCCAATCTAAAAATCTTGAAGATGTTACCAATACCCACGCTATATTCATAATAAAGCTCGTTGGAAGGCGACAGGTTAGAGGGAATCAATGGCAAATCGGTAATCGATTCGAAGGCTGGTCTGCTCAAATCGATATTTTCTTGGGAAATATTTCCGTACACCGTTCGAAAGCCGATGACTTCCCTAAGATCTAGGTCTCTCAAAAATGGAATACGACCAAAGATGCGTCCGCCAAAATTATGTTGCAGGTGTAAACTTACATATTCGTCACTTACGAATTCATAAAAATCAAGATTCGAGAAGGTATTATAAATACTGAACAAGGTCTGGTTCCCCGGAATCGGGTTCAGCAAGCTAAAGGGTACAGGGTCCAGTATTTTACCAGCTTCCACAGTAGTGTACAACCTCCCTAATCCGCCAATATTCCAAGGTTGTGTATAGAGCGCCTGTATTTTGGAGTAACCAAACTCTCCGCCTAGAACTCCGTTCAATCCTCGTGTATATCCTAAATAAATATTTGCATAATCACCATCGTTAATGATGGTTCGTTCTACCCCATATCCAGAAGTTTTACGCTTCGGGGTATAAAAGAGGCCCAATTCAAGCTCGGCCTGTTGCACTTGATCCTGAATGTTTCCCTCTTCGTCAAAATATTCGATGCTGAACGTATCGGTAGCCGATTCCAACGTTCGATATGAACCTGTTAGTCGAACATTA
>JAWWCH010000234.1:0-4103 GCA_033720575.1 Marinirhabdus sp. | reverse complement strand
CCATTGAAATTTCCCTTGGGAAAATTTACGATTACCCGAAATCCTATTCTAAATACTTAGTGCTTCGGAAGGAGTTGCGTGAACAGCAGTTAGCTTCGCAAAAAAACCAGCAAAAACAAATCGAACAAACCGAAAAGCTCATAGAAAAATTTAGGGCAAAGGCGAGTAAGGCCACGATGGCCCAATCGCTGATCAAAAAATTGGACAAGCTGGATCGAATTGAAGTAGACGAAGATGATAACGCAGTGATGAGCTTGCGTTTTCCCATTTCGGTCACTCCGGGAAAAGTAGTGATTACAGCAGAAAATGCATCAAAAAGCTATGGTGAAAAGCAAGTGCTTTCCAAGGTTAATTTGATGATTGAACGCGATTCCAAAACGGCCTTCGTAGGTCAAAATGGACAAGGAAAATCTACCTTGGCCAAAATGATTGTTGGCGATATCGATTTCGAAGGGGATATTCAATTGGGGCATAATGTGCAAATTGGATATTTTGCGCAAAATCAGGCGGAATACCTTGACGGAACTAAAACCGTTGAAGATACCATGCTGGATGCTGCCGATGAAAAAACCAGACCCCGCGTACGCGACATCCTCGGCGCCTTCCTTTTTCGAGGAGAAGAAGTGGATAAGTATGTGCGTGTTCTTTCGGGAGGAGAACGCAATCGATTGGCATTGGCAAAATTACTACTGCAGCCGTTCAATGTGTTGGTGATGGATGAGCCTACCAATCACTTGGATATCAAATCGAAGAACGTCCTAAAAGAAGCGCTTCAGAATTTTCAAGGCACCCTGATATTGGTTTCTCACGACCGTGATTTCCTTCAAGGACTCACCAATAAAGTGTACGAATTTAAAGACCAAAAGCTCAAGGAATATTTGGGGGACATCGATTACTTCTTAGAACAGCGGAATCTTCAAAATCTTCGCGAAGCCGAAAAGAAGACCAAGGTCGCTTCCGAAGAAAAAAGTGGAAGTGTATCTGGAAAGCAAAGCTACGAAGAGCAAAAAAAGCTCAAATCCCTTCAGAACAAATTGAGTAAGACCGAAGCACAGATCAACAAGCTGGAACGGGAGATCAAGGAAATAGATGTGGCATTACAAGTGAATTACGACGAGACTATTGCCCAGCCAAATTTTTTTGACCGCTATCAAGCTAAAAAAGCGGCTCTAGCCGATCTTATGAGTGAATGGGAAACGGTGACAGAACGGCTCGAGAAATTGCAACTTTAAGATACTTTTAACGATTGTGGAGATGTGCCGCAGTATTTTTGAAGTTCGAATCAACTTACTTTCTTACAATGCGCAAAATTCTTCTCTATGGTATAGCGGTCCTTATTCTAGTGGGGGCTTTTTTCGGCGCGAAATATCTGATAGACAGCAACACTAAACCTAAACCTACAGTTGAAAAGGTAGTAAAGACCGTTTTTGTTGAAACAGTAAAAAACGGTACTGTTCCAATTGTGATAAATGCCAATGGAACGTTACAAGCAAAAGATAGACTCGAGCTCTTTTCGGAAGTACAAGGCATATTTCAAAGTAGTGCGAACGATTTCAAGGTAGGTCAAGAATACAATAAAGGCCAAACCCTGATCCGCATTGATGCTTCAGAATATTATGCTTCGGTTCAATCGGCTAAAAGTGAGTTCTACAATTTGGTTACTTCGTTGATGCCTGATCTTCGTTTAGACTATCCAGAGGCATTTCCAACGTGGCAAGCATATCTCAATACATTCGATGTCAATTCATCTGTACCCGCACTGCCTGAGCCTTCTTCGGAGAAAGTGAAGTATTTTATTACAGGTAGAGGCGTATATGCCTCGTATTACAATATCAAAAACTTAGAGCAACGCTTAGGTAAATACAGTATTTATGCACCTTTCAACGGTGTTTTAACGGAAGCATTGGTTACCAAAGGAACCTTGATTCGTCAAGGGCAAAAATTAGGGGAATTCATCAACACTTCGGTATTTGAAGTAGAATTGGCTATCGGAAAGACCTTTAGTGATTTACTGGAAATAGGAGAACAAGTGGAGCTTTCGATTCCACAATCGTCGAAGACTTATATGGGAACGGTGACTCGAGTGAATGGGAGAATAGATCCAGAAACGCAAACCATAAAAGTATTTGTGGAAGTAAAAGGCGAAAACCTCAAGGAAGGAATGTATTTGGAAGCGGCTTTGGAAGCCCGAGATCAAGAAAATGCCATTAAGATTTCAAGAAAATTGTTGGTGGACGAATCTGAGATATATATTGTTCGCGACAGTGTTTTGGATGTGATTCCTGTAAATCCGGTCTACTTTTCACCTAAGGAAGTGGTGGTTCAGGGCGTACCCGATGGAACACGGATTTTATCGCGATCTATTCCTGGAGCATATGCGGGAATGTTGGTAAAAGTAAGTGAGTCTTCATCAGACCAAATGAACACGCAAGAATCGGCAGAATAGGATGAGAAAAGTTATCACTTATTTTATCAAATATGACGTTGCAGTAAATGTGATGATCATTGCATTTGTGATTTTTGGTGTCTTCGGAATGTTGCAGCTAAAATCTTCCTTTTTCCCTTTACAAGAATCGGAGACCATCAGCATTAATATGTCATATCCAGGTGCGGCTCCTGAGGAAATTGAAGAGGGAGTGGTGCTTAAAATTGAAGACAACTTGAAAGGGCTTATCGGGGTTGAACGCGTCACCTCTACGTCCCGCGAAAATGGTGGTAGTATTACCGTGGAAATTGAAAGTGGAGAAGATATTGATGCGATGTTGGCCGAAGTAAAAAATGCGGTAGACCGTGTGCCCAACTTCCCCACCGGCATGGAACCTTTGGTGGTAGCCAAGCAAGAGCGTATCAGACAAACCATTGATTTTGCCATAAGTGGTGATAATATTGAACTGTCTTCCCTTAAACAGATAGGTCGTCAGGTTGAGAATGACCTTCGGGCTATGGAAGGTATTTCCCAGATTAACGTTTCGGGGTACCCGGAAGAAGAAATTGAAATTTCAGTTCGCGAAAATGATCTGTTGGCATATAACCTAAGCTTCACTGAAGTGGCTCAGGCGGTTTCTCAAGCCAATATCCTCACTACCGGTGGAAATATAAAAACCGATGCCGAAGACTATTTAATTCGAGCGAACAATAGATCGTATTATGGCGACGAGTTGAACAATCTGATCGTTCGGGCAAACGCTAATGGAACCGTAGTTAGGCTTCAGGATGTGGCCACCGTTCGCGATCGGTTTTCTGAAACTCCGAATGCATCCTATTTCAACGGAAATGTGGCGGTGAATGTAGAGATTACGAATACCAACAGTGAAGACCTCATTTCAACAGCCGATAAGGTTAATGCATACATTGAAGAATTCAATCAGAAGTATACTGGGGTAAAGATTGATGTGGTAAGCGATTCATCCATTCGATTAAACGACCGAACTGCACTTCTGCTTGAAAACGGCGCTGTCGGGATCATGCTCGTACTCATATTCTTATCACTATTTCTTAATACTAGATTGGCATTTTGGGTAGCATTCGGGCTCCCAATCTCGTTTTTGGGGATGTTTATCTTTGCTGCAAGTTTCGGCGTAACCATCAATGTGTTGTCCCTCTTCGGAATGATTATCGTTATCGGTATTCTTGTTGACGACGGTATTGTGATCTCTGAAAATATATACCAACATTACGAACAGGGTAAAACTCCCATAAAGGCAGCCATAGACGGAACCATGGAGGTGTTGCCGCCCATCATTTCAGCAATTTTCACGACAGTACTGGCATTCTCAACCTTCCTGTATTTAGACGGACGTATCGGTGATTTTTTCAGCGAAGTTTCAGTAGTGGTAATCTTAACCCTTGTGGTCTCGCTTATTGAGGCACTTGTCATTTTGCCAGCGCATATTGCACATTCCAAAGCACTTCGACGCGAGTCTGAAGCTGAGAAAAAAAGTAAAAAAGGAATCGCAAAAGTATTTCAGAAACTGCGTGTAGTGAATGCTTATGGAGACCGATTTATGCGCTATTGCCGAGATAATATCTATAGTCCGGTGTTGCGTTTTGCCTTGAATCAACGATTTGTGACCATGGCTATTTTATTCGGACTCATGATCATT
>JAWWCH010000233.1:0-4121 GCA_033720575.1 Marinirhabdus sp. | reverse complement strand
CACCTATCAATTGGGCCATTATTAACAGAGAGCAAAAGACTGGGGTAACTACGTTCTTCATTGATGAGAAAATAGATACTGGCGAAATTATATTTTCGGAAGAAGTCGCAATCGAAGCGCGTGAAACTGTTGGAAGTCTTCATGACAAGCTCATGATAGTTGGAAGTGACTTGGTGCTCAAAACGGTGGATGCCATTGCAAATGGTAGGGTACATACCCAACCACAACCAAAAGGAGATGCATTTAAAAGCGCACCTAAGCTCTCCAATGAGAATACCAAAATCGATTTTAATCAGCCGGTAGCGCAAATCGACGCTCTGGTACGGGGCCTCTCTCCGTTCCCGGTTGCCTGGTGCTACTTGTTGCAAGCTGATGAAAAACAGAAGGTTAAAATTTACCGTACCACATATGAGGTACTAGAACACGATGATCAGATTGGACATATACGTGCCACCAAAAAAACCATATCAGTGGCATGCATTGATGGATACCTATATATAAAGGAATTGCAACTTCCAGGAAAACGAAAAATGGATGCTGCCTCTCTTTTAAATGGATTTTCATTCGAAAATGATGCAAAACTCGTCTAACCCCTTGTGAATACTGAAGTGCGTAAAATGAGCGGATTTTCGTGTTTGGTTATCAACAAACCGTCGAAGTTATTAACAAAAACTCCTATTTACCGCGCTATTCCTTGCGTGAACCGATAATCCGATTAAATTTGTAGAGCAATTAATTAAAGTTTAACCAACAATTTAATTTAATAAGTAAACTATGAACAAATCAGATTTAATCGACGGAATGGCGGCAGACGCCGGAATTACAAAAGCAGCAGCAAAAAAAGCATTAGAGTCTTTTTTAGGCAATGTTGAAAAATCACTTAAGAAAGGAAACCGTGTTTCTCTAGTAGGATTCGGATCTTGGTCAGTTTCTAAAAGAGCTGCAAGAGAAGGAAGAAACCCACAAACTGGTAAAACAATTAAAATCGCTGCTAAAAATGTAGTGAAGTTTAAAGCTGGTTCTGACCTTTCAAGCGCAGTTAACTAACATACGCCCTGAATTGAAAAAAGTTAATCCCGCCCATTGGCGGGATTTTTATTTGCCCTGAATCATTTCCGTGTTCTTTTTAATTGGTTTTTAAATAATTAATCATTAGATTTAAAATACGAAACTACAGTTATGATCTCATTGAAGCCAACCAAAGGAGTACTACTTGTAGCCGAACCATCGATCATCGGAGATGTTTCATTTAATCGATCTGTCGTGCTTCTAGCCGAGTATAATAATGAAGGGTCTGTCGGGTTTATACTCAACAAACCCCTTGAGTACACCTTAAAAGATTTTATTCCGGAAATCAAGTCTACCCTGCCTGTATACAACGGCGGACCGGTAGAGCAAGACAACCTGTACTTTATTCACAGAATCCCAGAACTGGTACCCGACAGCATCGAAATTTCGAATGGTATTTATTGGGGTGGTGATTTTCAGGCCATTGCAGAATTACTTCGGAACGATGAACTGAAAGAAGATCAGATCCGATTCTTTTTAGGATATTCGGGATGGGACTTTGAACAACTGGAAAAAGAACTGGAACTGAACAGCTGGGTAGTGATCCCCAACGACTATAAAAACGAAATCATCGGAAAACCGTATTTCAACTTCTGGAAAGAGAAAATGATTGAGTTTGGAGGCGATTATCTTATTTGGTCAAACGCGCCGGAAGACCCCAACTACAACTAACCCAAGCGGGCCTTTACATTTAATTTTTGTAATAATTCACGTGCCACGACCGATTGGTATTCTTTTTTTCGGTATTTGGAAATCGGTTGAATTCCCACGATCGTATTCGTGATGAACATTTCGTCTGCCTTTTGCAGTTCAAACGGCGACACAGATTCTTCTTCTAAGATATAATCAGGAAATTCTCCCAAAATGGCGATAATTTGCTTTCTAAGGATGCCATTTAAGCATCCATCGGCGAGTGGTGGGGTTTTAATCTTATAGCCGTTCACTAAAAACAAATTTCCATTGAGTGCTTCCACCACCTGCTTCCTTTCATTCAGCAGTAAGCAATTGTCATAGTCATTTTCTGAAGCGTAAATACTGCCAAGCACATTGATGATTCTATTGTTCGACTTTAGCGTAGAAAGCAAACCTGAAGTAATGAAATGGTCTTTGAACAATTCTACTTCGTATGCGGCGTCAGAAATCGTATAAAATGGGGTTTCTAGTGCTTCAGAAATTATCAAAAAAGAGATTTCCTTTGATGTAGGGGTATATTTTCCACCTTCACCACGCCAAACCAATAGTTTTACCCTGAATGTTTGTCCGCCAGACGCAGTGTGCTTTGTCGTTTTCAACAGCTCTTCTTCAAGAAACTCTGGCGTGAACTGCATTGGAATTTCCATGCGCATGATACGCATAGCGGCCATTAATCTAAAATAATGGTCTTCCCAGAACAGCACCTTACCCGCAGACACCCGAATGGTCTCAAAAACCGCGTCCCCGTAATGGAGGCCCCGATTCATGAAAGAAATGGTGGATTCTGATGATTTTTGAAGTGTTCCGTTAGCGTTGACCATAAAAAAACCGCCTCTTTTATGAGACGGCGCAAAGATATTATTATTCTGTACTACTAGAAAGTAGTTTTAGGTAGAACCTAGGATTTGTTTCAGGTTAGAAACCATATTCTCCCACAACATTTTTCCTTCATCTACTTCATCTTCTTCTGCAAAATCGATGATCATCAAGGACACATCTTTCGTGATCTCATCTACCTGAATGCGCAATTCAAAGTAATAATCGGATTCCTCATCATCCATCCACTGAAACTTGATGCGTTCACCGCTCTTTTTACCTAGAAGCTTGGCTTTCTCTTCACTACCGTTCCAAATGAACGTATAGTATTCACCGCGCGAATTTACATTGTCTGCATACCATTCACTCATGCCTGAAGGAGTTGAGATATACTGGTATAACAACGACGGAGACGCCTTGATAGGGAACTCCATTTCATATTTAATCTTGTCTTCCATAGTTGTGTTAGTTACAGCCCAATATATAGATTAATTTTAAAAAACGGCAGTCTTTATATTTTTTTTTATCCATGATGTTTACAAGATTTTGTGAAAATTTGCAACCGCATCACCTCTGTTTACTATGCTAAGTTTGTACTGCATTCACATCATTTTCTTATCGATGTTTCGTAAGTCAGATCAAATTGAAATTCAATATTGGTCGCAGACATTAATTTTATCAAAAAATTCGCAAACTTATTGGTAATTATAAATTGAGTAATCTTTTTAAATTCATCATTGTGTATATTCACTTCCTCGTAAATAATGAATAACAATTGAACTATTGGACGATTTTATCTATTTCGATTACAACCAGAAGAGCTCAGTATTGTTGATCTTTTTCTTTAACGCTTTATTATTTAGCATTTTATTGCTTAAAAAAGGCATTCAAGAACGTCGTAATGACAGCAAGATACTTGCCTTGTTCATCTTTCTTTGTGGTCTCTACATTTGTCCTTTTCTATTGGGATATGGAGGCTGGTATTCAAAACGGGCGTATCGGGAGTTTTTGTTCTTCATGCCGTTTCAGCAGTTATTCCTGATAGGACCAGTATTATATTTTTACGTGCAAAGCCTGCTCAATTTTGAGTACAAATTTTCCAAAAAAGATGTGATTCACTTACTACCCGCGCTGGCCTATGGTGGGTATAGTGTATTGGTATGGATCGTTGACAGATGGATATTGAACGAGTTCTATTTTTATGCCGATGGTCAGGATAAAGACTTGGACTTTTGGTATCAAATGGCAGGGCTCATTTCTATGCTTCTTTATTTGGGTCTGAGTCTTCGGTATTATAAAAAGTACAGAGTGTTTACGCTTCAAGAGGCTAGTTTTGCCGATGAGATTTCATACCGGTGGATTGAACATTTCTTATTTGCTTTTTCGTTCATTCTACTTCTACGCGTCGTGTTTTTCATGGTAAATCCTGAATGGGGCGAGTTCGGAAGCAAATATTGGTATTACGTTTGCTTCTCAATCTTGTTCCTGTACATTGCCGTCACTGGGTATTCTACGGTTGTTAAGACAACACTTCCCTTTTCTAT
>JAWWCH010000232.1:0-4145 GCA_033720575.1 Marinirhabdus sp. | reverse complement strand
CGAGAATCCAGATCAGGATAATCCAGGGCCTATTGACCTGATCACTAATGATACCATAAATCAATAATGTATAATGGACCAAAGTCAAGAAAATTTTAGAGGTCAACTAGCTACAATCGGACAGGAAGGTAAGCGTAATTGGTTGTATCCTAAAAAACCAAAAGGGATTCTTCATAATTACAGAAGAGTCCTGGCATGGTTCCTCTTAGGCTTATTCTTTGCTGGTCCATTTATGAAAATCGGAGGTCACTCTCTCCTATTATTCAATATATTTGAGCGCAAATTTGTCATATTGGGTTCCGTATTCTGGCCTCAGGATACACACCTATTGATATTTTTCTTGCTCATTTTTGTGATCTTTATATTACTTTTCACAGTAGTATTTGGCAGAGTATGGTGTGGCTGGGCATGTCCACAAACAGTATTTATGGAAATGGTTTTCCGTAGAATAGAATATTGGATAGATGGTGATCGTGGTAAGCAGATTCGCTTGGACAAAATGCCTTGGAATGCTGAGAAAATTCGCAAGCGCGTCACCAAATGGATCATCTTTTTTATTATTTCCTTTTTGATTGCCAATGTGTTCTTGGCCTATCTCATCGGAAGTGATGAACTCATGCGTTACATCACCGAAGGGCCAAAAAAACACCTAAGCACCTTGATTTCCCTACTCATTTTCACGGGGGTATTCTATTTTGTATTCGCTTGGTTTAGAGAGCAGGTATGCATCATTGCTTGTCCGTACGGACGCTTACAAGGCGTATTATTAGACAACAAATCGATTGTGGTGGCCTACGACCACAAACGCGGTGAAAAAGAAGAAGGACGTGCCAAATTCAAAAAGAACGAAAACCGAGCGGCCACAGGAAAAGGAGATTGTATTGATTGCTTCCAATGTGTGCAGGTCTGCCCCACTGGAATTGACATCAGAAACGGTACCCAACTGGAATGCGTGAACTGTACGGCTTGTATTGATGCCTGCGACCATATCATGGAATCGGTTGATCTGCCGAAAGGTTTGATACGTTATACCAGCGAAGAACACATTGAGAAGAAACAGAAATTTCAATTCAGCGCACGCTTGAAGGGATATTCTGTAGTGCTGGGCATATTGATTGCCGTATTGATAGGCATGCTTTTCTTGCGAAATGATGTAGAAGCCCGAATTCTTCGGTTGCCCGGACAACTCTACGAACGCAAGGCCGATAACATCATCAGCAATGTATACACCTATAAAATTGTAAATAAAACGGTAGACGAAATCAAGGATGTGACGTTTCAACTGAAATCACATAATGGAACCATCACGATAGTGTCTCATGATTCGTTTGATATTCCAGAGCAAGGTTTGGCTGAAGGCACGCTATTTATCGAAATAAACGCAAGCGCACTCACTGGAGATAAAGATAGAGTAACGGTTGAAGTATTGAGCAATGGTACCGTGATAGAAACCACCTCAACCGCTTTTCTGGGACCGAGAACATTTAAATAACGCGTGAGGGATAGCAGTGGAAATACCACAGTCTTGAAGAAGGAAAGACGAGGAATTGAAACGTATAGCCCGACCGCTAACATGAAGTTTCACTTGATGTTAGCGGGCACGCCCAAAACCACATACAACCATGAAAAACGATGACAAAAAATGCTGCGGCGATTGTAAGAAAGGTAATCCTGGACAAAACCATGCCTGCCATGCCAGATTAGTGCTAAAGCAACTAGAAGCACAACCATCAAAACAAGAGGTAAATAAATAGGCTCCCGCCTTAACGGGTTTGAATTATGAAAATGAATTGGGGAACTGGAATTGTGATTGGAATGGCCCTCTTTATTGGGTTCATTTTATTCCTGGTCATTCGAATGACCACAGAAAAGGCTTTCGACCATGATATGGTCACCGAAGAATATTACGCCAAAGAAATGGTCTATCAGCGTGAAATAGATGCTGAAACCAATACCCAAAAGCGGTTCGGAAAAATACAGAGCCAAAAAGTGGCTACGGGTTGGGAGTTGATTTTTCCTGAAAACGTTGATGCCTCAAAAATTGACGGAACGCTATATCTGTACCGTCCGTCTAATGAAAAATTGGATAGAGAGATGCCGCTAGAGCTTACCAACTCAAAGTTGCTCATTCCTGATGCCTATTTTCTGGATGGGCGCTGGAATATTACGATGGATTGGGAATACGAAGGAGAACATTTTATGTTCAAAGAGGCCATTTTGTATTAAAACGTCAATATTAATATACCCATGGAACCACGGATTACAGGATTAGCAACAGCAATGGGATATCTCATTCAATTTCCGGATGCTTTGGTTGCTAAAAAACTCACAGGGACCTTGTTTTTGGAACATTTTGAGGATGAAGAACTGAATTTTGAGCAACCCTTGGTGCTTTCTGGCAGCAATGTATTGATACCCAAAGAACGCCTGGAGGGAGGCCCTTGGACCCTGAGAATGGAATGGGCCTATGATGGCGTACCCTACACTACCGTAAAAACAATACGCTTATGATCTGGTCTGCTGTACTTTTTGGTTTGTTGGGAAGTCTACACTGCGTTGGCATGTGTGGCCCCATTGCTTTTCTGCTGCCCTTAGACAGAAAACGAAAGCGCAAACGAATGCTTCAACTCATCAGTTACCACGCAGGCAGGTTGGTTACCTACTCCCTACTGGGATTTGCGATTGGTCTTTTGGGAAAAAGTTTGAATTTTTTCGGGGTTCAGCAGCAACTATCCATCATCATAGGCATATTGATGATTGTAGTGGTACTTGTGCCCATTCGAGTTTTCAATAGGTACAATCTATCACGCCCAATCTACATCGCCGTGGGCCGTATTAAGAAACAATTGGGAGCCGAATTGAAAAAGAAGGATCCGGGAACCTTTTTTACCATCGGTTTTCTAAACGGCCTCCTGCCCTGTGGCCTGGTCTATATGGCGATTTTTGGGGCATTGGCAAGCGGCGGTGCCGGATATGGCGCTTTGTACATGGCGTTGTTCGGGTTAGGTACCATACCCTTGATGACAACGGCAGTATACCTGGGAAACTTTGTAAGCGGTGGGTTGCGAAAGAAAATTGTACAAATTATTCCTGTGTTTGTCATCGTAGTTGGTGTTCTGTTCATACTACGCGGTATGGGGCTAGGAATTAAATACGTATCACCTTCCGAACAGGTGGCGATTGAACAAGTTAGTTCAAAACATAGTTGCCATTAATTTAAAACTAACACATATGAAATCACTTTTTTTACCTTTGGTTGATTGGGGAATGGGAACCGTCATTATTGGTGTATTTGTCCTGGTTTGTGTCATTATAGTCGCCGTTGTGGTGGGTTTGATGAACAGCGGGAGCAAGAATGACAAAACGAACACCCAGTAGTCTTGACAGCAATAGCCTGTAATGGCAACGTAGGAAAGCACAGAGAATAAGCCGGAATATGTAAATTCTATAGCATAGCGCTTTGAAGATGCAACATGTTACACCGTCATCGAGAATAGTTTTGTTTCGGGTCTTTTCCGCTGCAAGCGTAAATCAAACGACATACAAACGTTCCGAACAAAGGGTTTTCCTTTCTCGGTGACCAGAAGTCGATTTGGTTGTACAACTACCAATCCATCGTTCACCATAGGTTGTAATGCTGAAATAACATCTTGAAGTTCTGCAAACTGCATATTTGGGTGGTCCCAAGAAGTTTCAAATTGACACATCAGGTTTAAGATATGCTTTCGGATAATGCTGTCTTCTGCTGTAAGTATATGTCCGCGAAACACTGGCAACTCCCCATTTCGAATATGTTTGTAATACGCTTCGAGTGATTTCACGTTTTGTGCAAAACCAAACCAGCTGTCGCCTATGGCAGAAACCCCGAGTCCGATCATTACATCGGTTTTGGAAGTAGTATAGCCCATAAAATTTCTGTGCAGCGATTTTGACTGCTGAGCTTTATACAATTGATCTGAAGGCAGTGCAAAATGATCCATTCCAATTTCAACATATCCGGCAGTTAAGAGCAACTCCTTCCCGATTTCGTATTGCCTACGTTTTTCCTTGGCGGAAGGCAAATGTTCTTCACTGTAACCGCGTTGCCCGTTTCCTTTGATCCACGGCACATGGGCGTAGCTGTAGAAAGCGATACGATCTGGCAT
>JAWWCH010000231.1:0-4148 GCA_033720575.1 Marinirhabdus sp. | reverse complement strand
CATACCAACCCTGTGGTTCAAACAGAAGACGAGGCCGCAAAAACAGTGCGTGCTGCTGGTTTTCGCTTGGCAAACATTAACGATTCTTTTAAACTCTAATTGGCCTCTAAGTTGTAACTTAAAACAAAAAAGACATGAAGTTAGCCATCACATTGGTTTCTCTATTTCTATTAAACACATCACACATGATATTTGATTTTAATACAGACAGCAGCTTGAAAAATTGGCAAGTTGTGGATGACGGAGTTATGGGCGGACTTTCGCAAGGGACGTTCACAATTTCCGAAGAAGGTCATGGTGTGTTCTCCGGCACGGTACGCTTGGAAAATAACGGCGGTTTCTCATCTGTACGGTATTCGTTCGATGCCTTGAATGTTACACCGAACACCAAAATTTGCATTCGTTTGAAAGGTGATGGAAAACAATATCAATTTCGGGTAAAAGATGATCAAAACACGCGTTACTCCTATATCATGCCTTTTGATACGAATGGTGAATGGGAAACTGTAGAAATCAGCTTGGCCGATATGTATCCTTCTTTTCGCGGTCGAAGGCTTGATCTTCCCAAGTTTGACAAGGATAACATAGAGGAGCTGGTATTTTTAATAGGAAACAAACGAAAAGAACAGTTTGAATTACGGATAGACCAAATCGAATTAAAATAACCATTTGCGTGAGGGATAGCCGCGGAAAGCCCGCATCGCGTAGCGAGCGGACTTGCAGCACATAGCCCGACCGTTTGGGTTGCCAATTTGGGAACCACAAACGGGCACGCCCTAGACCCTAACCTCTGAACAAAAAGAAGTCATCTTTCATGGGCTCGATTTTTTCGTCTTTATTGGTAAGGATATATTCGAGTGCTAAATCGGTAAATTCTTTGCCTTTTTGAGTTAACGAAACCACTTCGTCTTCAATTTCGATCATATTGTTTTTCAACGCCAATTCTACAACGGTTTTAGAGCGAACCCGCCGCCAATTGATGTGCTCCTGTAAATGATTGATGTGTCGTTCGGCGACTTCAGTGTGGTTGTTCAAATGCAGCAAAAAGGTGATGAGTGAGACTTCTGTGCGCTGTTGATTTTGGCGATATAGTACCGCAATCAATCCTTTTCGGGGTGCAAATAAATAGACCATCAAAAAAACAATTCCCAACATCGTGGTCATGCTACCTGAAATGGAGGCGTCTAGCAAATGTGCCATCCAATAGCCTGCGATTGCTGAAAACACCCCGAATACGACAGACAGTATCAACATTTTTTTCAAATCTGAAGTGAGCAGATAGGCCGTGGCCGCTGGAGCAATCATCAAGGCAACTACTAAAATAGCACCCACTGCATCAAAGGCGCCAACTACGGTCACCGAGCTTATCGACATTAAACCATAGTGCATGATTACGGGTGATATTCCTAAGGCAGAAGAGAGACCCACGTCGAAGGTGCTCACCTTTAATTCTTTGTAAAAAAGAAGCAATAGTGCTATGGTAATGACCAATATGCTTCCCATGATCCACAATGATTTAGGACCCATGTCCATTCCACCCATTAGCAATCGATCGAAGGGTGCAAACGCTAATTCTCCCAATAAAACGGCATCGACATCGAGGTGAACGTCATTGGCATTCTTGGCAATCATGATTACTCCAATACTAAACAGCGCCGGAAATACCAGTCCGATGGCCGTGTCCTCTTTCACCAGTCCCGTGTTTTGGATAGCTTCCACTAAGATTACAGTAATCACACCCGTAACAGCTGCCATTAAGATTAACAGCGGCGAGTTTAGATCATGTGTAATAAAGAAACCTAGCACTATTCCTGGCAAGATGGAATGACTAATCGCGTCACTAATGAGTGCCATTTTCCGCAGCACTAAAAACACCCCAGGGATGGCGCAAGCAACGGCTACCACAGCAGCGATGAGTTGTATTTCTATCTGCGGACTAGTCATTATTGCTGGGTTGGTTGTACAAATTTTTTGCTTTTGAAAAACCTTCTTCGGTCATCGCCCATTGTTGTCCGTCGAGCGTAATCCATTGTTTTTCTTCCAATTCCTTAAGCGACTTTTTTGTAAATCCTTGAAAATTGTTCAGAATACGAATGGCGTGTGGATGCCCAATATTTGTATGGGTTTTGGCAATTCCGTACATAAACTGCAAGGTTTTTTGTAGTTCGAGATCTCTTCGATTTTGCTGAAAACGGATTTGCCGAAAAAGCAATCCACGTCCGGGTGAAAACACGAACGAAATCAGCACAAATACGGCCGCTACCAAAACGATGACCGGACCCGTTGATAAATTGTTCTGGGAAGCGCTTATTGCTGTGCCAAAAACCCCAGAAAACGCGCCGAAAATAGCTGCTAAAAGAATCATGGTGCTCAATTTGTTTGTCCACTGTCTGGCGGCAGCAGCAGGCGCCAACAGCATCGCACTCATTAAGACCACACCTACGGTCTGAAGACCCAATACAATAGCTAGTACAATAAAAAAAGTGATGAGTCCATCGATGAATTTGGTATTGAAACCTAAGGTTTGCGTGTACTCGGCATCAAAGAGTAATATTTTAAATTCCTTCCAAAATAATAGCAGAATGAGTAATGCGGTACTTGTGACCCAAACCATCAAACTAACATCACTTTCTACGAGCGTAGCCGCTTGGCCAAATAAATATTTGTCTAGTCCCGCTTGATTGGCATTGGGTTGTTTTTGAATGAAGGTGAGCAACAGCATTCCGAATCCAAAAAATAAGGAGAGGATGAGCCCCAGCGCAGTATCGGTCTTTAAGTGCGTTTTTTTGATAATTCCGCGAATCCAGAACGTTCCTAGCACGCCGCTTACCAAAGCCCCCAAGAGTAGGGTATTCGTGTCTTTTGCTCCAGTGATCAGAAAAGCGATAGCTATTCCCGGCAAGGCAGCATGACTGATGGCATCGCCCAATAGGCTTTGTTTTCGAAGTACGGCAAAACCACCCAGCATCCCACATATAGCCCCTAAAACCGCTGTACCCAAGGTTATGGTGCGCAGGGTATAGTCTGTGGTTACTAATTGGAAATATTCGAGAATATCCATTTTTGGTCTTTGGTCTAAAAACTATTTGTTCACGGCCACTTTATAGTTAATGCCGTAGGTCTTGGTGAGATTGTCGTCGTTAAAAATTTCCTTTACCGGACCTGTGGCGATCTTCTTAACGTTCAAAAAAGTGACCCAATCGAAATATTCAGGAACCGTCTGTAAATCATGATGCACGACGACAACCGTTTTCCCTGCTTTCCGCAATTCCTTTAAGATATTGATAATCGCGATTTCAGTGGTGGCATCTACGCCTTGAAAGGGTTCATCCATAAAATAGATAGAGGCGTCTTGCACTAAGGCTCTTGCCAAAAACACCCGTTGCTGTTGGCCGCCGCTCAACTGACTGATTTGTCGGTTTTTAAAGGCCAACATACCAACCTTTTCCAAGGCTTCAAGTGAGGCTTTCTTTTCTTTGCTTCCCGGTCGTTTGATCCAGCCCAATTGTCCGTACGTACCCATCATCACCACATCTAGGGCTGTGGTTGGGAAATCCCAATCTACACTCCCCTTCTGCGGCACATAGGCAACTAGTTTTCGTTGTTTTTCATAGGGTTTTCCGTAGATGGCAACACTGCCAGCAATAGGATCTAAAATTCCCAAAATGGCCTTAATTAACGTAGATTTCCCTGCACCATTTGGGCCCACGATTGCCATGAGTACCCCTTCGGGAACATGCAGGTCTATGTCCCAAAGCACCGGCTTATAGTTATACGCTACGGTGAGGTCATCTACTTGTATGGCAATTTTTGGTTCACTCATTGCAATTCGTTTACGATGGTATTCACATTGTGGGTAAACATTCCGATATAGGTACCTTCTGGCGTATTGGGACTCCCGAGTGCGTCACTGAACAATGACCCTCCAATTTTTACATCTCTGCCTTTTGATTGCACCGATTGCTGCAAGGCTTCAATGGTTCTTCTTGGAACTGAGCTTTCCACAAAAATGGCATTCACTTGGTTGTCCATGATAAACTGAGACATGCGTTGTACATCTTGCACGCCAGCTTCGGTTGCCGTGGAAAGTCCTTGCAAACCCACCACCTCAAAATCATATGCTTTTCCGAAGTAATTGAAAGCATCGT
>JAWWCH010000230.1:0-4157 GCA_033720575.1 Marinirhabdus sp. | reverse complement strand
TCAACTCACGGTTCCGTCAAGAAGCACTTCAAAAATAAGTAGTGCGCTGCACCAAAAACTCATCGCGAAATACGATGAATGCTGGGTTCCTGATGTGCCCGGACCCATCAATCTCAGTGGCAAATTGGGACACCTGCGCAATACCCATTTACCCATACAGCATATTGGGCCCCTGAGCCGAATGTCTCCATTAAATTTGGAAATTAAATATGACATTCTATGCCTATTATCTGGCCCAGAACCCCAACGCAGTATGCTCGAAAAAAAATTACGGAATGAATTGGCCGGCTCAGACAAGCGAATTGCTATCGTTCAGGGCGTAGTAGAAGGTGGGTCCAACTGCACAAAAGAAGCACAGTTTACGGTGTTCAATTATCTTCAGACCGAAGCCTTAGAGAAGCTTATAAATCAAAGCACCATGGTAATATCGAGACCAGGGTATACAACCATAATGGACTTAGCCCAAATGCAAAAGCCAGCGTTCTTCATCCCAACACCGGGACAGTCTGAACAACAGTATTTGGCAAAAAAATTACGCCGTCAAGGATTGGTTCCAAGTTGCAGCCAACGAAAATTTAACCTGAGACAACTTAGGAAGAGTACGGTTTACAAAGGGCTATATGCATTCAAAAAGCGGGAAGATTTCTCTGATTTATTTCGCCTTTTCGAGGGTAAAGGAGAACTCAGAGCCTATGCCTAATGCACTTTCAACATAAATCTTTTCACCGTGGGCCTCTACAATATGCTTCACAATAGCTAAACCTAGACCACTCCCGCCCTCTTTTCGTGACCCGCTTCTATCCACTCTGAAAAAACGTTCAAAGAGTCTTGGCAGATGTTCTTGTTCAACCCCTTCGCCGTTATCCGTAACTCGGACGATCACTTTGTTCCTGACAAACTCTTCGATACTCACTTCTGTGGTTCCATCCTTTACGCCATATTTTATAGAATTGACCACCAAATTGCTCAGCACTTGCTCCAGGCGTTCACGATCACCAAGCACCATGATAGGTTCCGTATATTCGGTATCAAACGTAAGTGCGATGTTCTTCTTTGCGGCTTTCATTTCTAATAGGTCGAATATGTTTTGAACCAATTCGATAATATCAAACTCTTCGATCTCAAGATCGAGATCGCCCACTTCGAGTTTGGTGATCATGTCTAAATCTTTGATGATATAAATGAGGCGCTCTACTCCTTTATTGGCGCGCTGCAAGTATTTTTTTCGAACCGATTTGTCCTTCATTGCCCCATCGAGAAGCGTCAAAATATACCCTTGCACGGTAAAAAGGGGGGTCTTGAGTTCGTGTGAAATATTCCCAAGGAATTCTCGACGGTAGTTTTCCCGTATTTTTAACGACTCAATTTCAAGTTTTTTATTTTCGGCGAAGCGTTCCACTTCTTTGGTGAGCGTGGCCATATCTGTAGTAACCCGTTTGGGCGAAAAGGACGTAGCATCAAGCAGACTAACGTCTTCGTAAATCTTCATCACCCGTCTGTAGATAAATTTTTGTACCCGGTGCTGAATCACAAAAAAGGTAAGCAGAAAGCAGCATATACCAAACCCAGCTAGCATTGCATAGGGCACTTGACCTTCCACATAAAAAAAAACACCCAAGGCGAGTGTTAGCGTTAATGTAATGATAGTAGCTGTGTATCCAGCAAACTTATATGTTTTTCGAAACGGCTTTCGCACTATACGACAAATTTATACCCTACCCCTTTAACGGTTTTAAATTTAGAATCACCCAATTTTTCGCGTAGTTTACGAATGTGAACGTCTATCGTTCTTCCACCCACAACCACTTCATTTCCCCAAACCTGATCTAGGATATCTTCTCGCTTAAACACCTTACCCGGTTTAGAGGCTAAAAGGGCGAGTAATTCAAACTCTTTTCGGGGAAGAATTATTTCCTCTTTCCCGAGAACCACCTTATACTCTTCGCGGTTGATGACTAAGTTACCCAATTTTAATTTAGTATCAGCATCTTCTTCTTCCTTAAATCGACGTAACAATGCTTTTACCTTGCTCAAAAGCACTTTGGGTTTCACTGGCTTTGTGATATAATCATCTGCTCCCGCGTCAAAACCTGCCAATTGGGAATAATCTTCACCTCGTGCAGTAAAAAAAGTGATCAGGGTATCTGACAAATCGGGGATGGCGCGAAGTTTTTCGCAAGCTTCCACGCCATCCATCTCAGGCATCATAACATCGAGTATGATGAGATGTGGGCGTTCCTTTTTTGCCTTTTTTATGGCTTCAATACCATTCTCGGCAGTGGTTACTTGATATCCTTCAGAGGTTAGATTATATCCGACAATCTCTAAGATATCCGGTTCATCATCAACGAGTAAAATACGTGTTTCCCTTTTCTTCATAATAAGTTAACTAACGAGCAATAAATATACTACAATTACAGATAGTCCGTAAACTCCTGATGTATCCTTAACGTTTAGGTAACACCACGCACTTCAGACTTACATTCTACATCTATATAGAAGCTTAATTTCTGTATTTTTGACATCGAATCTGATGCGCTTGAACATACCTAAGGATTTTACAACCATTCGAACTGCTGCCAACTTCCATTCGGTAGCACTAGAGACGTTTCGTTTTCAATACGAAACCGTTTCTGCATACCGAAAATTTTGCGACCTACTTCAGGTAGCCCCTGACACCATTCAGCAATTAGAAGATATCCCCTTTTTGCCGATTCAATTTTTCAAATCTAAAAAAATAATAGCGCAATCGTTTGAAAGCGAAAAACTCTTTAAAAGTAGCGGAACTACTGGTGTTGTAACCAGCAAACACCATGTTGCTCGACTTGAAAATTACAGAAAAAGCTTTCGCAAAGGTTTTGAATTTTTCTACGGAAGTCCTTCAGAATACACCATTCTTGCGTTACTCCCATCATACCTTAGTCAAGGTAATTCCTCATTGGTGTACATGGTAGACAGACTTATAAAAGATAGCTATTCTGAGCATAGCGGTTTTTACCTTGACAATCTCACTGAACTCTGTGAAAAACTCGATCTCCTAGAGGCGCAACAGCAGAAAACGATCTTATTGGGCGTGTCTTACGCCTTACTCGACCTCATAGAGAAACGTCAATTTTCGCTCAAACACACCCTTGTAATGGAAACCGGAGGGATGAAAGGACGACGCAAGGAATTGATCAAGCCCGAACTGCACGAGATATTGAAACAGGGATTTGGCGTGTCAAAAATTCACAGTGAATACGGCATGACCGAATTACTTTCTCAAGCCTACTCCACAGGCAATGGTATATATCGTTGTCCGCCCTGGATGAAAATCAATACGCGCGATACTGAAGATGCACTCACGCTCATCACCCAAAAAACCGGTGGCATAAATGTCATCGATCTGGCGAACACCTACTCATGTTCCTTTATCGCCACCCAAGACCTGGGGAAAGTTCATCCCGATGGAAGTTTTGAAGTTATGGGAAGATTTGACAATAGCGACATTCGAGGCTGCAATCTGATGGTGCTGTAACAACATCCCCTTTCCACAAAATTTATACAGTAGTGTAAGTAAGCAGCATTGGATTCGACCTAAGGTATATTATGAAGAACACTGTCGCACTTTTGCTTTTGCTTTGCACTTTCGGAATGAAAGCGCAAGAGATAAACACAAAACAAGGCTTTGCTGCCGAGGGCTATGATGTAGTGGCCTACTTTGATGGAAAGGCATTGGAAGGTGACAAAGAAATGGTTACTTCATATCAGGGCGTGAACTACGCCTTCGCATCACAGAAGAATTTGAAAACGTTTCAAGCCAATCCTTCAAAGTTTATTCCGGAATATGGCGGCTATTGCGCCTATGCCATTGCCACAACCGGCAAAAAAGTTGGAATCAATCCCAAGGCATTTCAAATCAAGGATGGCAAACTGTACTTGTTTTACAAAACTGTTTTTGCAGACACTCTTGAAAAATGGAACGAAGACGACCCTGATGTATTACAAGAAAAAGCCGACATGAATTGGGAGAAAATTGCTATGAAAAAGAATTAGATGTTTATAATTGGTTGGTTAATTTAAAACCCCCTTACCATGTTTGGTGAGGGGGTTTTTGTCTTCTCGCCTCTATGCAGCTGTCAATCAAGCTACCTTCAAAATATAATAGTTCTTTTTCC
>JAWWCH010000229.1:0-4182 GCA_033720575.1 Marinirhabdus sp. | reverse complement strand
TATCCTAATGCTTGCTGACAGAGCTTCCCTAGCCCTATCGTATTTAGATTTGGCCATCGGAATATCGTCGTAATCCAAAAGGAGATCTTCTGCAAAATGGGAAGATAACGATTTTCCGAAACTCATTCCAGCCGTTTTTGGTAAATGCAGTGAGATTAACATTTCATTTATTTCACCTCTATAAATGATTATATCCAGGTATGTTTTATTGGCTGATTGGTGATGCAACAATAGGTAGGGACCAGGCATCTTTCCAGTAAATACCAAAATCCCAATAGGGTTCAGCACATATCTTCACATCAAAGCCGGCTTTTCTAAACTCAGATAAAAGTCCATTTTCTGAAAAAACACGCATTTCAAGTGTATTCCCAGAGCCACCGTGAAAAACAAGATTATCAAATACCTGTTCGCGCCCATCGAGGGTGATGTTTTTTAAGATAGGTTTTGCATCAGAATGTTGAATTATTTCATATTGGTGGAGCTCTGGAAAATGTTCCTGTGTTTCAGATAATAAGGTGTAAGGAGCCGTAAAGATTAGGATGCCTGTTGGTTTTAGCAATCGATGAGCATTTTCAAAGGCAAGAGAAACGGGCGGCGCAATATGTTCAAACACCTCAGTTGATATTAGGAAATCCAGAGTTCCCTCAAATTTTGGGTCGAGAGGTGCTGATATATCAAAATGAGGGTCTTGATGATAATAGGTGTTTGTGTAACCAAGCTTTTTTGAAAGTAGCCTTGGATAACCTGCATCACTCATACCCCAACCAATAATATCTGGGCGCAGAGGGAAATCTGGTAAAGCGACACTTTGACCGAATAGTTCCGTCGAAAGCAAATGTATGATGGCTCGACTGCGTACTGTGGAACCACAGTTGCAGGATGGCTTTTCTCTCTCAAGATCATCTATCGGTGCCCTGCGGGACCGACCACAGATATTACAGCGATAATAAAGAACACCATACTGTTTTTTATTTGTATCCATTTTTGTGAGATATCTCGCATCTAAAACTTCTTGTCTAAGAGTATAAGGCTCCCATTTGCGGTTCCACTTTTCCTCATATTTTTTTCGATTTTCTGAAAACAACTTGTTGTAATAATCCTTTTTCAATTTGCTAAATGACATGCTTTGAAAATGATGAATAAATACATCCTCCACGCAAATCACACTTAATCCAGCTTGGTGATAGCGAACAGCCAGATCGTCATCTTCGAACATACCTACCCCGAAACGTTCGTCCAGACCTCCCAGGGATTCGAAATGATCTTTGCGCGTGAGAACACAATACAGTGCAAGCATCCGAATATCAAACGATTGACCTTTCATTGCAGATGCTCTGTTTTTGGCAAACATCTCCATTTCTGCAGGCGCGGTGTAATCTACAGGAATCCGCGCCTCGTTCCCAATTGAGTTGGTGACTGGGCCAACCAGCCCAACAGTTGGATCTTCTCTTGCATGAGATAGCAATCCTTCTATCCAACCCATAGTCACTACGGTGTCATTGTTAAGGAATATCAGAAACTCTCCAGTGGCTTCACGCACTGCCTGATTGTTTCCCGCTGCAAAACCAAGATTTTCATTGTTCAATATTAACGTTATGTTTGAATGCAACTCCGCAAATCGTGTCAACCAGGCTGGAGTTTCATCAACAGAAGCGTTATCGACTATTATTAATTCAAAATTGGGATAAGAAGTATTTGCATAAATGCTGTATAGGCATATTTGGGTGACCGACAGATTATTATACGTCAGTATAATTACACTTACTTTAGGGAATTGATCGATATTCTGAACGTGTGCAGGCTGTGGATGGAACTTGCTTTTGTTTTGATAGTACTCTAACCAATCTTTTATAGATGATTTCTTCCTGTGTGTTCCATCGAACATAAATTTATATAGGATGGCTTTTATGAGAAATTTCGTACCTTTTTCTTGTTGTATATTTTTTATTCTTTCCATGTAATATTGAATTTTTGATATTATTGTCATGGACAATTAAACCTTTTGATTTTTAATACCGGAGTGAATCGGCCTTTTATCACTCTCTTTGGACGTCCGTGTCAAACCAGGGAAAATACCTGTTTTGATAGTCAATTTTTGTAGAGCGTTCTCCAATCTTTCGCGCAGGGATACCTGCCACGACTGCATACGGTTCCACACTGCGAGTCACGACTGATCCTGCACCGACGACGGCGCCTTCTCCAATCGTGACACCAGGTAAGATCAATGCGCGGGCGCCGATCCAGGTATGGTTTTCTATAACTACTTCCTTCCCTACAGTTCGAAAATTCGGATCATCGTAATCGTGCTGCATAGAAAGAATATACACTTCGGGGGAGATGCTTACATTATTTTTTATTATGATCCCTATTCTACCGTCTAGATAGACATTGCGATTAATAACCACATTGTCCCCTATCTTTATGTTTGAACCAGTAACAAAAACCCCCATATGTATACTGCTATCATTTCCAATGGAATAACGCAGGATGTTCCGGTAATATAAGTGTCGCACTCGGAAAGATGGTGAATTAGCTATAATATTGTTTGCCAGATAAAAAGCCAATCCTTTTAAAAATGCCCTGATTTTCATCCTAGAAATCATACATGTTCCAAGCGATCATATAACCTATACAGGAAATCAACTAAACGTCGTGTATCATAATATTTCTGAGTAGTATTAAACGCGGAAACGGCCATTTTTTGTCTAAGTTTATCATTCTTAAGTAAGAGGATAATTTTTTGCGCAAAATCTGATGGATTGTTTGCCAATAGGTAATCCAAACCGTCTTCATAGGCCAAATCGGTTGTTGCAATGGAAGTAGCAACGAATGTCCGTTTCAATGCTGCATATTCGATTATCTTGCCACGCAAACCAGCTCCTGTAATTAAGGGGGCAATGCAAACGGTTCCTTTTTGGATATAAGGACGCACATCAGGAACGCCTCCGGTAACAATTACCTGTGGATTTATTGCCTGACGGGCAATTTCTTTTGGTAGATGGGGTCCCACAATATATATTTTGGTGCTTGGAATTTCCATGCAGACGTCATCCCAGATCTCATTAAAGAAATAGTTCAGAGCATCAACATTTGGGGAATGCCTAAAATTTCCGACGAATACTAGCGTTTGAGGCTCGGATTCTACATCTGGCAATGTGAATTCGTCCAGAATGACTCCATGGTTGAGAACTGTATACTCTTGGTACGGATAAATCATTCGAAGGAATTCAGCGTCCTTCGTAGTAACAGCGATTCTTGCTGTCAGGAATGTGGTATCTGCAATCTCTTTTCGAAGAACGTGGATGAGTTGGCTGAATATATTAAGCCAGATCGGAGATAGATGCGGTGTCTTTTCCAGATCTATAAGTAATCTGAGACTAAAAGCCTCCATGTAAGTGAAGATGTGCAAGCGACCAAATTCTGAGTCATAATTGTCTAGTGATGCAGGCCATTCATAATGGACAATGTCCATGATTTTTCCATTAAGCCAATTATGAATTTCACTTTGATTATTTCCAAATCGCCAATACGGGATTTTATACAAAGAGCGGCAATATTGACTTACATATTCCAACAGCTCATCATCTTCACGAGGAGAATAACCGGTTGCCAGATAAATATTGTTATCCTCGCTTAGTATTTTCAGAAAATTAAGGATACGATTGCCGCCTCCATGATTTTGACTTGGTGTTTGAGATGTGACAAATAGGATATCTTTATTGAAGTGTTGAGAATTGGAGATTGGAAGTTCCTTAGATTGAATTATTGGGATTCGATCAGGAGAGGATCTTATAACAAATTTTATCAGTGTGAAAAGATCATCCAATAATTGAAGATATTTGTTTTTTCCAAGGTGTTTCTTTAATAATAGAAGGACCTGGGCTGGATCTTCATTGATGTTTAGAAGCTGCACTAGCTTGTTTATAGCGCTCTCTGCAGTAGCGTCAATTAATAGTTTCCGTTTTTTTTTACGATTCGGAATGAGCATTTCTAAATCTTGTGAAAAATTGTCTAGCAGAGATTTGTAGGAGAGATTTTTTCTTTTTTTCAGAAGGAATTTAAGCCTTGAAATAGTTGCTCTAAACCCATTTTTTTTGATGAAATTAAACGCCCGATTAATTAGATCAGTTATCCTGTTAGATATTGTTATCAACACTCTTTGTGCCTCTAAATAAAAATTTG
>JAWWCH010000228.1:0-4218 GCA_033720575.1 Marinirhabdus sp. | reverse complement strand
GGCAAATTGAAGTCCAATGCAGTAGCTGAGGCACAAGCGTGGCGCAAAGCAACTCTTGCGACGCAACGAAGCGGAAATAATGTATGGGATTTTGTAGGTCCGTTGAACATTGGAGGAAGAATCACCGATATTGAAATTCCTGTAGATGAGGCACAAACCTATTATGTGGGAGCTGCTTCTGGTGGAATTTTTAAAACTACCGATGCCGGAGCCACTTGGCAACCCATTTTTGATGGAGAAGGAGCACTCTCTATCGGCGACATGGAAATTTCAAAAAACAATACCGATGTAATTTGGGTGGGAACCGGTGAAGTTAATGCAGGTGGTGGTTCATTGGTGTACGACGGCGATGGAATTTATAAGTCTGAAGATGGCGGAAATACGTGGGAAAATAAAGGGTTGCCGGCCACAGGAAGTATCGGTAAAATACTGATCGACCCCAATGACGAAAACACCGTTTTTGCCGCAGCTATGGGACCTTTATTTCGGAATGACGATAATCGCGGAGTGTATAGAACAGAAGACGGTGGAACTACATGGGAACAGGTTTTGTTTATAAATGATATTACCGGGGCAATAGATATGGCCATTCATCCCACCAATAGCGATATACTTTATGCCGCCATGTGGGAGCGGGTGAGACGTCCACAATTCAATAGTTTCGGTGGTCCAAATTCTGGGCTGTATCGCTCTACCGATGGTGGAACTACTTGGAATGAAATGACAACTGGATTGCCTTCAATAGCGAGCGACAAGGGACGGATAAGTATTGATATTTCACAATCGAACCCCGATGTACTCTATGCAAGATACGCAAACGCACAAGGAAGTATTGAAGGAGTATATCGATCAAGCGACGGCGGGAATACCTGGCAAGAACGCAATTCGAGTCAGTTGCAAAATGTAGGGTTTCATTGGTGGTTTAGAGGAATTTATGTTGATCCAGCTGATGAAAATGTTATCTATAATGTCGATTTTATTGTGCAGAAGTCTACCGATGGTGGCATGAGTTGGTCCGTCGCATTTCCCAATGTGCACGTAGATCAGCATGCTTTGGCATTTAACGCGCAAACTCCAGGGGAAGTGCTGTTGGGCAATGATGGTGGACTCTATTACAGTGATGATGATGGCGCAACCTCAAACAAAGACTTGGCGCTTCCAATTACCCAGTTCTACCGAATGTACGTAGACCCTCAAGACGAAAACAAAATATATGCAGGGGCCCAGGACAATAGTACAATGCGCACCACTACGGGCGGACTCTCAGATTGGAATATCATCAATGGGGGGGATGGGTTTCAGCCTTTGGTTGATGCCAGCAATTCAAATGTCATCTATGCACTTTCTCAGCGCGGAAACTTTGTAAAGTCTACAAATAATGCGGCTTCATTTTTTCCTGCTACCAATGGAATAGCGGGCGGCGATCGAAATAATTGGGATACTCCGGTCACTTTTGACCCAGCAGACCCACAAACCTTGTTTTACGGAACGAACAAATTGTATAAAACGACCAATGCAGCGTCCAATTGGACAGCAATAAGTCCAGACCTTACCAACGGATCTGGCGGCGGAAATCTTACCTATGGAACCATCACTACTATCGATGTTTCACCATTAGATAGCGATTTGATATATGTAGGAACCGATGATGGCAATGTCTGGAGAACCGACAATGGAGGTGAAGATTGGATCAATATTTCAATAGGTGTGCCCAACCGCTGGGTGACCAAAGTGCTGGCAGATCGTTTTGATGCAAATCGAGTATATGTAACCCTTTCTGGCTATCGCTATGGAGAAGATGATGGCAATGCGTATGTGAGTAACTTTCGGGGCGTAGGTTGGGGAGCTATTGGAGAAAATTTACCAGATATTCCTATTAACGATATTGTAAGGGATACCAACGGCTATCTATACATCGCCACAGATATTGGCGTATTTGCTGCTGCCAATGAAGCCTATAATTGGGAAGTATTGGACGTGAATATGCCCGCAGTAATTGTGAACGACATGCACATTCATGAGCCTTCCAATACCCTTTATGCTGCTACCTATGGTAGGTCAATGTATGCCATGGATTTAAATTCAATCATCTTGGGGATAAACGAAACCGAACAGGCTCTTGATGTGGTGGTCTTTCCGAATCCAGCTAGTGATAGGGTACAGATTACGCTTCCAAATCAAAATCAAAGCGCAGGAGTGAAGCTATATGATGCACTCGGGAGAACAGTTTTGGAAAGGACCAATTATACTGCTAATACTATCGATTTGGAGGTACAGCAGTTTAAGGCGGGCACGTATTTTTTACAAATTTTCTTTGACGGAAGAAGAGTTACCCATACGTTGATCATTAAATAGTTTTGCCATTACCTATCCTGAGACCATAGCGTGGCTGTATGCCCAGTTGCCCATGTACCAGCGTCAGGGCCAGGCTGCTTATAAGCCTAATTTAGACAACACATTGGCGTTGGCATCTTACCTCGGACATCCAGAAAATGACTTCAAAAGCATACATGTGGCCGGAACCAATGGGAAAGGATCAACAAGTCATATGCTGGCCTCGATATTTCAAGAGGCAGGCTATGCGGTAGGTTTATATACCTCTCCGCATTTGAAGGATTTCAGGGAACGTATCAAGATCAACGGTACACTTATGCCTGAAGCGTACGTTTGTGAATTTGTGAACGAGCATCAAATGTTTTTTAAAGAACACCAATTGTCTTTTTTTGAAATGACGGTGGGATTGGCTTTTGATTATTTCAGTAAACAAAAAGTAGATATTGCGGTGATCGAGGTAGGTATGGGAGGCCGATTAGATAGCACGAATATTATCACACCGGAACTGTCGGTAATAACCAACATTGGTTTAGATCATACCCAGTTTTTGGGGAATACCCTGGCCCAAATTGCAAAGGAAAAGGCAGGTATCATCAAAGCTGGTATTCCCGTGGTCATTGGCGAATTTCAGGAAGATACTGTCTCGGTATTTCGTGAAGTTGCAGAAGATAAGCAATCAAAGCTTTATATAGCTGAAGGTAATGAGTTCCCTGAATATCCCTCCGATTTGAAAGGAAGTTACCAAACCGCAAACAGGAGAACCGTGCTGCAATCGGTTGAAGTTTTGAAAGCGTGCGGTTGGGAGATTCCCGAAACCGCCATACGCAGCGGACTAGCGCATGTAATTGATAATACGGGACTGCAAGGACGATGGCAAGTTCTTCAACAACAGCCAAAAGTGATTTGTGATACGGCCCATAATAAAGAAGGGTTGAGGTATGTAATGCAACAATTGGCGCAAGAAGACTTTGATAGACTGCACATCGTGCTTGGTGTAGTATCAGATAAAGACTTACATACAATCCTGCCTTTGTTTCCGAGTGATGCCACCTATTACTTTTGTAAACCAGATATCGCGAGAGGGATGCCCGCTTCAGAATTACAAAAAATTGCAAGCGGTTATGCCTTAGATGGCGAGGTTTTTCACAGCGTGAACGATGCATTTAATGAAGCTAGGTCTACAGCTGCAACCCATGATTTGATCTTTGTGGGAGGCAGCACCTTTGTGGTGGCTGAGGTGGTTTAGTTCTTTTCTTCTTTAAATGTTTTGGTTTTTTTCTTATCCGGATTTGTAAATAGACGTTTCAAAAATCCGTCCCGTTTTGTTGGGTCACAATCTAATGAATTACGAACTTCATCACTCATTGGTCCAAAAGAAGCTTTGGTAATACTGTCAAAATCGGCCTCACGGTTCATTTTTTGCAACAATTTTGCGGTTATGGGAAGCGCTGCATTGGCACCCTGGCCTACTCGGGTGCTTTTAAATCCGATACGATGATCGTCGTGACCTACCCAGGTTACCGCTACTAAATTCGGCATCACACCTACAAACCAAGCGTCCTTGTTCGATTGGGTAGTGCCAGTTTTTCCGGCCAATTCATTTTTCAAACCATAACTAGAACGCAGTCGTTTTGCCGTTCCTCGATTCACTACATTTTGCATCATCGAAAGCATTTGTTGACGGGTGGTTTCCGAGAACGCAGGTTTTGAGGCCTTGGGCGGTGTAAACTCTTCAAGAACTTTTCCTTGGGCATTTTCTACCTTACGGAGATAATAGGGTGAAACTGCTCTACTTTTATTCACAAATGCTGCATAAGCTCCTGCCATTTCATAAATGCTCAATTCACCAGTACCGAGAGCCAATGAAGGCACCTCTGGTAATTC
>JAWWCH010000227.1:0-4221 GCA_033720575.1 Marinirhabdus sp. | reverse complement strand
CTATATTGAAGTGGAAGTAACGGGTCCAAACCGTGATTTGCATAGTGGTACCTATGGCGGGGCGGTAGCAAATCCTATTACCATACTTGCAACCATGATCTCTTCTCTGCATGATGAAAACAATCATATTACCATTCCTGGTTTTTATGACGATGTAGAAATTCTTTCAGACGAAGAACGTGAAAAGATGGCCGAAGCTCCCTTTAGCAAAGAAGCATATTGCAAGGCGCTCAACATCGAAGATGTATACGGCGAAGCGGGCTATACCACCAACGAACGGAATAGTATCAGACCCACCTTGGACGTAAACGGAATCTGGGGCGGCTACATTGGCGAAGGTGCCAAAACCGTGATCGCGAGCAAGGCCTACGCCAAGATTTCGATGCGCTTGGTGCCCGATCAAGACTGGAAAAAGATTACCCAATTGTTCAAATCCCATTTCGAGAGCATTGCTCCCAAAGGAGTGAAAGTGGAGGTGAAACCGCATCATGGCGGACAAGCATATGTGACGCCGATCGATAGCACAGGGTATCAAGCGGCGAGTAAAGCCTATGAAGCAACCTTTGGAAAAACCCCAATTCCACAGCGCAGTGGCGGAAGTATTCCGATTGTAGCCTTGTTTGAGAAAGAATTGAAAAGCAAAACCATCTTAATGGGCTTTGGTTTAGACAGCGATGCCATCCACTCGCCCAATGAACACTTTGGCATCTGGAATTACCTCAAAGGAATTGAGACCATTCCGCAGTTTTACCACTATTTTACTGAGATGCATTCGTAAATTTTGAATGTTCCCCCGATAGCCATCGGGCAGTATTGCAGGGTAACCGCTGCTACCCCTAACCTACCTTTCGATACAGATGGCCTTCAGCCATCCACTCGAGGTGACACAGTATGTCTCGTTATCAGTTCGAGTGATTCTGCCATGGGCAGAATTGTATCGAGAACTTTATAATTTCATCAGACTCAATTCAATTGCGTATCTTTAACTATATCAACTAAATACCAAACCAACGCATTGAAATCAATCCTTCGATTTTGGAGTGAATTGCAACGTCGAAATGTACCTAAGGGTATCATTTCGTACGTTATCTTTTCGTGGATTGTATTACAGGTAATTTCTGTATTGGGTTCATTGGTTTCGATGCCTGAATGGGTTGGTAAAACAGCGCTTATTACACTGCTCATTTTATTTCCCATTTGGATCATCTTTTCGTGGTTTTACGAACTCACCCCAGACGGCATTGAAAAAACAAAAAATATTGCGCCAGCAGCGTCCGTCGCAACACAAACCGGAAAGAAACTCAATACGATTATCATCGTTTCGCTATTTTTCGCTTTGGTCATATTGGTGGTAGATCGCTTCTACATCACCGAACGAGTGAAAACACAAACCATCGCTAGTTTTACACCGCCGGTGCAATCGCACTCCATTGCCGTTTTACCATTTTCAGATTTTTCCCAGAATAAAGACCACGAATACTTCGCAGATGGACTGAGTGAAGAATTACTGAATTTGCTCACCACAATCCAAAAGTTGAGGGTTACCTCACGAACCTCTTCCTTTTCATTCAAAAACACCAACGTTCCCATTTCTGAAATTGCGAAAATCTTGAATGTCAATTATGTTTTGGAGGGAAGCATCCGAAAAGCGGGAGATCAATTGCGCATCACGGCACAATTAATCGATGCAAAAACTGACAAGCACATTTGGTCTGAAACCTTCGACCGAAAGTTCGATAATATTTTGCTCATCCAGGACGAAGTAGCCAGAGAGGTAGTCAATACCCTACAGCTAAAACTTTTGGGGAAGTATCCATCATCGGTAAAAACAGATCCGGAAGCCTATGCGCTCTATTTAAAAGCAAAACACAGCTTTAATACCCCAAATGCTGAAAACATGCAGCAGGCCGAAATATACCTTTTGCAAGCCATCAGTTTAGACAACAACTATACACCTGCAAAGATTTTGTTGGCTAATGTATACCAAGAACAAGTCAATTTTGCTGTACTCGAACTTGAAGAAGGAAGTAAAAAAGCGCTGGCCGTACTTGACCCTGTTATCGCCAAAGATCCCACAAACGCCTTAGCGCTAGCAGTGAGAGGGGACATCGCGCTCGCAAGCGAACGCAATTTCACAAAAGCCCGAATCTATCTCGATCGAGCACTACAATTGGCACCAAGCAATCCGGAAGTGGTTTCTTATGCGGCCATTTTCGAGGTGTCCACTGCCAATTTTGAAAAGGCAACCGACCTGTATTCGTATGCCGTTACGTTAGACCCATTAAATAGCAATGCGCACTACGGATTAGGAATTGCGTACTATTCGGCCGGTGATTTTGTACCCGCCGAAGCTGCCTTCAAAAAAGCCATCGCCCTCAATGCCAGAAACTGGTCTGTATACTATTATTTGGCTAAAACATTGATGTTTCAAGGAAGAACATCAGAAGCCTTGGAGGTCATGAGCAATGATAGTGATGAACTGTGGCGAATGACTGGATTCGCGGCAATTTATTATAAGGCCGGCGATATGGAAAAATCAGACTTCTATTTGAACCAACTTAAGCAACACGATTTGATGGCCTACCAAATTGCACAGGTACATGCGCTACGAAAAGAAACCGACCAGACCTTTCTATGGTTGGAAAAAGCGTATGAATTAAACGATCTGGGGCTTAATGAAATTTTGAGTGAACCCGATTTTAAACCGCTCTACGAAGATCCGAGATGGGAGGCATTCATTGCTAAGCTCAATTTTTATAGATGATTTTAATTTGTGAATTGCAACCTCTCGATACCGATGGTCTACAGCCATCCACCCGAGGTGACAACTTACATCACATTGTAAGTTCGGAGTGATTCCGATTACGGCGGAAGTGTGTAGAGAACCATATCAGTTTGAGTGGTTTTGTGCAGCAAAAACGTATCGAGAACCTTGTCAGTTCGAGTGATTCTGCCACGGGCAGAATTGTATCGAGAACTATATCTTCTTCACATACTCTGTAATAATCACAATCTGCTGTCCGTCAACCTTACCTTCAATATAGGTTTCATTTTCGTGATCTAAAGAAATGCGGCGCACAGCTGTGCCCTGTTTGGCAATCATGCTACTGCCCTTCACTTTTAAATCTTTAATCAGCACCACACTATCGCCTGCTTGCAAAATGTTTCCATTACTATCGCGATGCACCAGTTGTTTGCTCTTATCTTCGGCATCACCCGATGCAGCCGCCCACTCTTTATCTTCTTCTTCCAAATACATCATGTCCAATAAATCCTGCGGCCAACCTTCTGCTTTTAAGCGATGCAGCATGCGCCAAGACATCACCTTCACCGCCGACACCGGACTCCAGATACTGTCGTTTAAACAGCGCCAATGATTTGCGTCCCGTTCTTCAGCCTCAAATTGAGATTGACAAGTTTCACAAGCCAATAGCACCCCTTCGGCACCCTCAATGCGTGCGGGAGTATCAGGTACTTCGTAGAGACTCAAGTGTTCATCTGCACCACAGAGTTCACATTTATTTTCAGCACGTTTTTGGAGGTCACGTTCTACGCTCATATCGCTTATTTTCAACAAAAATAGCCACTTTTGAATCGATAAACACTGCGGAACTTCAGAAAAAAATCATTCTACACTTGTAGAATTAAAAATTTTATTCTACGTTTGTAGAGTTAATAGTTCAAATCATGACCTTATCCAATTCAGAAGAACAACTCATGCAATATCTGTGGAAACAGAAAAAGGCCTTTATGAAAGATCTTATAGATTCCTATGACGACCCCAAGCCGGCCACCACAACAATTGCCACCCTACTTAAGCGAATGCAAGACAAAGGGTTTGTAGATTATACGCAGGTGGGCCGATCGCGAGAATACTTCCCGTTGGTGAAAAAGAAAGATTATTTTGGCAAACACATGAGTGGTCTCATTAAAAACTTTTTTAACGATGATGCGACCCAATTCGCCTCATTCTTCACCGAAACAACAGATTTGAGCAAAATTGAATTGGAAGCTCTCAAAAAAATGATTGACGAACAAATTAAAAGCAAATAACCATGGAAGTATTCATCTTGAAATCGGTTGCCTGCTTGGGGATATTGTTCGGATTTTATAAACTCGTGTTAGAGAACACGTCACTACATACAACGAAGCGGTTTTATTTATTGGCAAGTGTATTGGTCTCCGTTTTGATTCCTTTCATCACGTTCACGTCGTATATAG
>JAWWCH010000226.1:0-4232 GCA_033720575.1 Marinirhabdus sp. | reverse complement strand
TCTTGTTAAGTTCTTCTTAAAACTATAACACTTTAATGTCATCACGCGGAATCCATCCATCCTTTCCGTTTGCCAAACGGATACGTACCCACGCTTCTTCTTGGCTCAAAACTTGCACCTTGGTGCCCTCGTGCAATACAAAAGCCACCTCGCTTCCCATGTTGGGTTCGCCACGGGCTTCAGTGCTTTCGGCAAAAACAATGGCAGGAGTATCATTTTTGGCGTCTGAGAAGGTTTGAAATGCCATTGCCGTACTTCCGAGTAACACCAATAACGAAATCATGGCACCCAAAAATAAGAGGCGCTTTCTTGTAGCAAGCATCGCAAACCAATACCATAGAAATAAAATGACGAACGCGGCAGAAGCCACCACCGCAACTGTTGCCCAAGCTTCGTAATGCAAAACACCTGAAACCGAGGCATACCATTTCGATAAGATGGTGCGTGGCAAAGGTTCAATGGCGTCTATTCGTGCATTTTCAGCAAATTTTAAGTTCGTCTTGATATCAGAATCATTAGGCGCCAGTTGTAAGGCCTTTTCGTAATAATAGATACTGGGTCCCACTTTATTGAGTTTATAATTCGCATTCCCCAAATTAAAATACAGTGAAGAAGAATGCTGGCCATTCTCAAGCACCTTTTCCCAAGAATGTATCGCTTCTTGGAATTTTTGGTTCTTATAGTGTTCCTTTCCTTGTTCGAACAACGCATTGTTCTGTGCGTTTCCAAACAAACCACAGCACATCAATAGTAAAAAAAGTAGGGTTCTCATCTTACTGGATTTGTTTATCAATGGTTGAAATTACTGCGGCTGCTTTTTCGTAATCGTGCTGCATGGCCACTTCACTGGTAGGCGTATACCTCGCATATTCACAACTCTTTAAAAGCTGAATAAATTCTGAAATCACTTCGGGCTGAACATTCCGCTCTGCCAACAATGCAGAGATTCTGTCTTTACTGAAGTCACTTGTTTCAATATTGAGCTTTGCTTTGAGATAATTGTGCAGTGCCCGTTCCAACGATTCGTAAAAAACGGTACGATCTTTTAAATTCTTCTTGGCATCACTGAGGTATTTTTTCGCCAAGCGATCGGCTTTTCGCAATTTGATGCCTTCCACATCGGCCATACGTTCCCGACGTTTCTTTCCTGCAAGAATGACAAGTGGTAAAAGCAACATCGGACCGCCCAAGAGTGACCAGAACAGGGTAGATTTAAAGAAAGTGGCGGTTGCAATAGGTTCTAAATTAGCTTCTAGTTGAATAAATTTGAATTGTGCATTATCCAAATCGTCTTCCACCAACGTAGCGTTTTTCTCAGCGTCTTTTGCCGTAGCTACCGGACCGTTTTCAACATTGATCACAATTTCATCGCTACTCAAGGTTTCGTAGCGTTCCGTTTTAGGATTAAAGTATGAAAATACGATAGGTCGAATCGGATAGTTTCCTTTGTATTGGGGCACAACGGTATAGGTTTCGGAGATACTTCCGCGCATGCCATCCGATTGTACGGTCACCTGATTCTCACGTTCCGGTTCGTATACCTCTAGCGCACTTGGCAGTTTCAAGGAAGGTAGGTCGAATAGCTTTAAGTTCCCACTACCCGAAATCTTGGTCTTCAGCTCTAAAGCCTCATTGGCATCCAAGGTTGTCTTGTTGGTTGAAACGTCAAATTGAAAGTCCCCTACTGCACCGGCAAAATCATCCGGTTTTCCAGTCAAGGGTAACGGTTTTACATTGATGGTCCGGTTTCCTGCCGAAACAGTTTTGTTCACGCGAACCATGCGATAGCGCCCAAACAAACTTCGTTTGTTACTACGTACATCTATCGGAATATCCAAGGTTAACGGTTCAATATCAAGTTCTCCCGTTTTTTGTGGATAGAGCACTGTAGTTCGTAACACTACATAGCGATAATCTTCGCCTTGATATTTGCCCTCATAAATTTTATAATTGCCTTGATTGTTGATATTCTGACTCCAGAAATCGGCATACTTCGGTGTGCTTATTTCGCGCCAATTGCTGGTAATACTCACATCGTGGGAGACGTAGAGCTTGTAGGTGACCGTGATGGCTTCACTGAGGTAGGGATTCGCATTTGAAACTTCTGCCACTAGATGCACATTCTCTTCGGCCAGATATTCTGCATTGCTACCATCTGGCGAAAGTTTGACCGGATCGGTGACCAAAACGGAAACCGGAGATGTTTTGTAGATGGTGCCTTCTATTTCAATGGTAGCCTGACCTATGGTCTTTGTTCCTTTGCTGGAAGGCGACAAAAAATAGGAATAGGTCTTCGAATAACTTCGTTTGCCATTGATATACGAATTGCTAATGGCCTGATTGGGCCCTCCCACAACTTGAAATCCTTCGAAATCTGGGGGATTGAAATTATCACCATCTTGGTTCATTTCGAAATCTACCCGCAATCGCTCATTGAGACCTAGTTTCTTTTTGCTCAATTTTGCTACAAAGGTGACTTGTGCTTGGGAAACACCCCCAAAGAATAAGCTACACAACAGTATTAAAATCGAAAACTTTTTCATTTTACCAATCCTTTTCAGACTTAACTTTTGCTCCTTTTTGTTTTTTTGCGTTTATTTTTTCTTGAACTTTTTTCTCCTCATTGTTCATGGCCTCTAGCAAATTCTTGATTTGCTGCGGAGACATCTTTCCCGGCTGTGGTTGTTGCTGTTGCTGGTCTTTCTTGTTTTGTTCTCCTTCATTGGGTTTGTCTGGCTTGCCTTTTTCCTCTTCATTATTACCCTTTTTCTCCTCGTCCTTTTGGTCACCATCGTCCTTGTTTTCCTGATCGTTACCTTGGTCGCCTTCTTTGTCTTTACCTTCTTCGTCCTTTTTATCTTGATTCTGATCTTGGTCGTTTTGATCTTGGTTCTTGTCCTGATCTTTATCATCACCCTCACCGCCTTTTGGTGGGTTTTTCTCAAGCAAATCTTTCGCTAACGCTAAATTGTACCGAGTCTCGTCATCGGTGGGATCATTGCGAAGCGCATTTTTGTAGGCATCTACCGCTTCTTGGTATTTCTTGGCATTCATATAGGTGTTGCCTAGGTTGTGATAAGCGGCGTGTTTTTCAGGTTTATTAACCGCTACATCAGCAGCTTGCTGAAAACGGGTCATCGCTTCAGCATTTTTCGCTTCGTTGTAATAGGCATTTCCTAGGTTGTATTTGGCCGTTTCACTTTTCGGATTGATGGCTACTGCCTTTCGGTAATCTGCTTCACCTTCAATAAAATTTTCGTCGGCCAAGGCCAAGCTAGCCTCATTCATCAACATCTTGGTCTCTCTTTCGAGCTTGCGTTCTTCTTTTACAGCATCATCTTGTTGATCCAATTCTTGTGCATTCACTTCCGAAGGAAAAGCAAAAGCCAACAAAGTCAAGGCAAGCCCTGTCACCCTGCTTAAACATTTTTTCAATTGAAAATTCATCATCATCATTTTTTTTCAGCTTCGTTAAACAAATTCAGCTTTTTAACCCATGCTGTTTTGCGTTCCAACAAGAACACATCTAATACCAGCAAAAATAATGCCCCAGCTAAAAACCACTGGAATTGGTCTTTGAAATCGGTAAATTGTTTCGATTCAAATGTCTTTTTGTCCATTCCGTTCAAAATGGCAGTTACCGTTTGTACCACTTCGGAAGTAGAATTACCAGGAATATATGTGCCATTGCCTTCTTCTGCTATCTGTTTAAGGGTCTCTTCTCCCAATCGGGTAATTACTTGCTCATCGTTCTGATCGCGCTTGTAATATTGGAGTATGCCGTTTCTTTTAATTGGAATTGGACCCCCTTCTGCCGTCCCAACACCAATGGTGTAAATCCGTATACCGAGCTCGGCGGCCTCATCGGCAATACTTTCAACGTTGCCCTCGTGGTCTTCCCCATCACTAATGATAAATAGCACCCGGTTTATCTGCTCTTCATCGTTGTAATAGGTCTTGGACATCTCGATGGCCTCATTGATTGCCGTTCCTTGGCTCGAAACCATATCTGTATTCATGTTGTTCAAAAACAGTTTGGCAGAGGAGAAATCTGTTGTGATGGGCACCTGTGGAAAAGCACTACCCGCGTATCCGATAATCCCTACACGATCACCCGCAAGACTGTTCAGAATTTGTGTAATGAGTTGCTTCGATTTCTCGATACGATTGGGCGCAATATCCTCAGCTAGCATACTTTTGGAAACATCAAGGGCGAATACCACATCAACGCC
>JAWWCH010000225.1:0-4239 GCA_033720575.1 Marinirhabdus sp. | reverse complement strand
GATTACGTGCTGTAATTCAAAATGCCAAGGCGGTCAATATGCCCAAAGACAATATTGAAAGGGCTATAAAACGCGCTAGTGACAAAAATCAGGGCGATTACAAAGAAGTTATTTTTGAAGGCTATGCACAACACGGTATTGCAGTACTTATTGAGACCGCAACCGATAACAATACACGAACGGTAGCTAATGTGCGATCGTATTTCAACAAAACCGACGGAAGTTTAGGTACTTCCGGTTCTGTGGTATTCATGTTTGATCATGTTTGTAATTTTAGAATCAAGGCTGACGGACTCGACCTTGAGGAATTAGAATTGGAGCTCATTGATTTTGGTGTAGAAGAAATTTTCAAAAACGAGGATGAAGAAGAGCCCGGTATTATGATTTACGCACCCTTCGAAAGCTTCGGTGCTATACAGTCGTATTTGGAAGATAACGATATCGAAATCATTTCTTCCGGATTTGAACGCATTCCGCAGGTAACCAAAAAGCTTACGGAAGAACAAGCCGAAGACGTTGAAAAATTGATCGAGAAATTAGAGGAGGATGATGACGTTCAGAACGTCTATCATACGATGGAAGAATAATTCAAGTAAATCTCTTCCTACATAAACCTATACCCGAGATGAAAATTTGTCTTGGGTTTTTTATTTTATAATCTTTTCGGCAAACATCCCGTTCACGCGTACAAAATACATTCCTTGAGAATATTGTTCCATATCGATTTCAGCACTTGAAACAGATCGAAACGTTTCAGCATACATGACCTTACCCGTAGCATCTGCAATAGAGATGGACTGTATCGGTTCCTTTTGGGAACGGATAAATAACGATGACTGCACAGGATTTGGAAACACAATAAATGATCCCGATGTTTCTTCCGGTATCTCCAGAGGCATTCCTGAAGGACGAACCAACAACATGCCTTCTGCCCTATCGCTAATCACTATATTTCCACTTTCGAAATAGGGATACACGCTCCAAGATCCGTTAAAACCTGCCAGGTTATCGCTTGGGTAGCTATCAAAGAAGGCGATCTCTTCCATGTTCTCATTTAATATATCTGAAATATCCACCATGCGCAGCCCAGCAGCATTATTTGCCAAATAAAATGTATCTCCTTTTACATATCCATTGTGGTCTGTAGCTGCCGTGGGACCGTTATAAACCATATGAAATGCAGGATTGTCTAAGTCTTGCATGTCAAATACAATGGTGCGTGAATTCACACCAATATTTATTTCATCCAACTCATCGCCCAACAAGAAAAAACGTTGATCTTCGGTAAGCCAGCCTTGATGGGTGTACTCTACATTATTGTAATCGATGGTTGAAATGGTGACTACGTTCGACTTGTCTGTCACATCTTCAATCACTACTTCTGTTTCATTGCTTCCGAACAAAATCTCCCGCCCCTGATAATCTGGGTCAGGTCCATTATACACCACCACTTGCGCATCGTGGCTGTACCCATCATCGGCATATCCTCCTGCAGCTATAGGATTTATTGGATCTTGAATATTTATGAAATGAGGACCTCCACCAAATGTGCTACTTCCCAATACATAGGCGAAACCACTATCCTGATTGATAAAAATGTTGTGGGCGCTTCCAAATTCATCGTAATAGGCGTCTTTTGTAAATGTTAATGGAGGATTGGTAACATCTCTCAATTTGGTTAAATCAAATACCTGCATGCCATGGCCCGCATCTTCACTTACAATAAACGCATGATTAGCATAGGTTTTTACATCCCTCCACGTAGTATGTTGTGAGCTTTCTCCCGGCAATTGTCCCAAATATATAGGCGACAATGGATCTGATACATCCACAAATGCTGTGGCTTCATTCAAACAGATCAAAGCGTATTCCTTTCCCGTGTCTGGATCGGTCCATCCCCAAGAATCATTGGCCTTGACAGAATTGAATGTGCTTATGGGAATTTGTGATAATAGATCCAATTCGTTACAATCAAACGGGCCCGCGGTATTATTCTCACAAGGCGTTTGGGCGTTTAGTAAACTCGCACAACAAACTAGCAACGTAAATAGGAAAGGTTTCATAGGTTCAATTTTTTATAAAGTTACAAGAAGGAAAACAAAACAAAAAATTCGCTTGTTCCCAGGGCCAGGTTATGAATATGCTGGAATTTTCCCTACAACACCCTTGTAATACGCCCTCAGCTTCGGCATATCCTCTTCAATATTTCCAGAGGGATAAAATGCAGGGTTTATAGTTACGGTTTTGGTGCTATAGTCAAAGGAAACAGGTATAATAGGAACATGGGCCTTTAAAGCGATAAAATAGAACCCGGTTTTCCAATGCTCTACTTTTTTTCTGGTGCCTTCAGGAGCCAGAGCCAATCGAAATTCATCTTTGGTTTCAAAAACCTGGGCAATAGCTTCCACTTTATTTTGACCGGGCGTGCGGTCTAATGCGGCACCGCCCATCCATTTGAAATACCAGCCAAATGGAGGCGCAAAAAGTTCGCGCTTTGCCACAAAATTAATAGAGACATCTAGAATTCTTCTTGTAAATACACCGATGTAGAAATCGTGCCAACTGGTATGGGGCACAACAATGATCACCGACTTTTTGATACTTCGATCAAAATCGCCAGAAATGGTCCACCCAAGGATTTTTTTAAATATAAATGCTGATAGTCCCAAATGAAGAATTACGCTACATCTTCAAATATAAGGCTTTTACCTTGTCACGGGTCATAATATTTTCCCAATCGTCGCCTAGTGCATTCTCCCAAAGCGGAACAAGACTCAAAGCAATATCAATCATGCGCTCCATTTGTTCATCAGATAAATTTTTACAGATGCCTTGCGGAATATGTATGTTGTGACGTTCTACCATTTGCTTGAACAGCGCCACATCTTTAGGATAATATTCTTCTAAATGGTCAAATACGATACAATTTCCTACACCATGCTTGGTTCCAAGCACATATGAGAGTCCGTAGCTCATAGCATGCGCCACACCCACTTGTGAGTAAGCAATGCTCATTCCACCATGCCAGGATGCCATCATCAATTTGGCACGTGATTCGGCATCACTGAGGTCATCACTCAAGAAAATTTCCTTACACAGATCGTAGGCTTTTTCCCCGTAACTTTCGGAGAACGCATTCAGGAAGGTTCCGTTAAGAGATTCAACACAATGGATAAAGCAATCCATCCCTGTATAGAACCACTGGTCTTTTGGGACCCCTTCGGTAAGATCTGGATCTAACACCACTTGGTCGTACGGGGTGAAATCACTGTTCAATCCTAACTTCTTATCTGGGCCGGTCAAGATTGCAGTTCGAGACACTTCAGCCCCAGTTCCTGATATGGTAGGCACCCCGACGTGATAAATACCTTTGTTCTTAATGAGATCCCAACCTTGGTAATCGGCTGCACTTCCTTTATTTGTAATCAACAAAGAAACTGCCTTCGCTAGGTCTAAGACACTTCCACCACCAATACCAATGATTCCAGAAGGTTGGTAGGTGAATTCGTTCTTAATGTTTTTGACAATCTTATCGACCTGTTCGGTTTTGGGTTCTTCTGCAGTAGAAACAAAGATCAACTTGTCGTTAAAACGCAGATGTAGTTTGTCTGTGAAATCCTGATTACCTTCAAACACATCATCCACCAAGTAGATAAATGGAGCTTTGTCTTTTCGTTTTGGTGATAAGATAGACGGCAACTGATCAAAGCTTCCCCTTCCGAAGATCACCTTAGGTACCATCGGGAAATTTCTGTACTTATTGTTCACAGAAACCTTTGAGCTCTCTTTCATCACCTTGTTGGCGCGAACCAAGTCTTCAGGCGTATCAATCTCGATACCTTCATTATTATTCACCGCCATTTTGATATTCTTGCCGTATTCTAGATATCGAATACATTCTATTTTTTCAGCAGCTTCCAGAGCACGTTGCGGCAAGTTGTAGAAATCCATCAACGCCTGTTTCCTGAATGCATAGATTCCTTTGTGCTTGTAATACTGAACCGCAATATTTTTATCTCTTGGATACGGGATAGGCGAACGCGAAAAGTATTGTGCAAAATTATCTTTATCAACTACCACTTTCACAGCATTAGGATCACTAATCTCCTTCCAGTCGTAGATTTCGGTCATCAACGACGCTAAATCGATTTTATCTGCATCGGCTCCCTTAAACACTGCAAGTACCTGTTCAAGACCTGTTTTACTGGTAAACGGCTCATCCCCTTGTACATTCACAAT
>JAWWCH010000224.1:0-4257 GCA_033720575.1 Marinirhabdus sp. | reverse complement strand
TACGTCTGGACGTTCTAAACTGCCCAAAAACTGTCTGGCATAAGCCGAAAATGTTTCGATGTAGCGGCGTTGTCCTTCTGCATAAATGGTATCGAAGGCTAGGGAAGATTTTCCACTTCCTGAAAGTCCTGTTATTACTACCAATCGTTCTCTTGGAATGGTAACGTCAATGTCCTTTAAATTATGGACGCGAGCCCCCAAAACCTCAATACAATCCTCATTTTTTACCATAGTTTGCAAAGGTACTCAATTGAATTGAAAATTCAGAAGCAGCACAACTGTGGTTTCCTGATTTTAACGTTTATATGCGAATATCATTCTGAAACTTCCCGTGCTAAAAATTGATAGAAGGTAGTAGCAATATAAAACAGGGTACTCACCACCAATGAGAAGCTCAAAATTAGGGTAATAATGGGTAGGGTGAAGAGCAGAAATGCCAACGGTAATAAGACCCCAAATAGCGTTAATATCAAAAAGATGGCGTATAGGTATTTCAAGATTACGGGAAGGCCTTGGTTGGCTGAATCGTGTACTTGAAACAGTTTTGGAATCACCTCTTTGGTCATGTACTCTCCCAATCGTGATAAGAATACTTCGTTGAAGGAGGAGTCTTCAAAGTGGGCGCTATCAATGGCATTGGCCAAAACCATTATTTTTTCTTGATGGCGTTCAAATACCGAATTGTAGTCTAAAAAATCTTTAAAAATGGCAAATTTATACCCGAAGTAATACCAGAGTCCGGAACCACATTTGTGCTCCAGCCACTTCTGAACGATGTCTTGATTGTATACCTTGGGGTAATTGAGGTTCTCTGGAATTTGCTTGTCTTTCGGGCTAGTCATCAGAAGCGACTTCATTTCCAGATACAAGTTTTCGGTGTCTTCGTAGTTGTGGTTTTCCTCAAGAAATTCTATGGCCAGTTTTGATTTTCCTTTGTAAAATTCCTTTACGTCAAAATAGGTGAGACCTTCAAACTCTTCATCGATATATTCTTTGAGGCCAGGAAGCCACATTTTAGATCGGAAGAGCAGTTCAATGATGTTTCTGAAGTTGTGCATCTTTTGTGTAATCGTGCTCAGGTGATCTGCCGCCAGGTCTTTCGTCGATTTCAATCGAACCGCGGCACTGGCCAGATACACCATGATCAATAGCGCCACAAAGCCACTAATGCCGATGAACAAGGTAGATAAGCCACTGAGTTTTTCTTTGAAGTCAGGAACATCCAGCATTTTTTGTCGAAGCAAAAAAACTAGGGCAATACACAATACCCCGCTAAATACCAAAGGTATCACGGTGTACATATCCCGTACCAAAGATTTTTTCTTCATTACATAAGCTGCGCAGTTGGGGGGCTGCAGAGTTGATTACTTGTTCAGCATTTCATTTTTGAATGATGACATGCTGTTAGATTCAATTTTAGCGGAAACGTAGTGCGATTACATTACGGAGAATTCGATGCCGCAACAACTGAATTCCTCTTCAAAAATAATCAAATGAACGGCATCCTGTAGTAAAAAACTTACAATTCGACATGTGGTATCTATTCCTCGATAAACGGTGCAATTTCAAGGGGTTCAGGGTCTTAGAACCCCACGGCAGTATCATCACCTCTGGGGTCTGCGCCGCCTTCCAGTTTCCCGTTGGGAAGCACTAGGATGGCGTCCACTTTACCGATAATGGGATCTACTTCAGTATTTTCTGGATACCCCTTTTTAGAGAGAGATTCAATCAGGTCTTGATCAAATCGGTCTTTCTCGTAGCGTAGCGCATCGGGCAGCCATTGGTGGTGGAATCGAGGCTTGTTCACGGCTTCTTGCATGTGCATATCGAATTCTCTGACATTCAAAATGGTTTGGAGCACAGAGGTAATGATGGTCGCACCGCCCGGGGTGCCCAACACCATCCATAATTCGCCATCTTTTTCAACGATGGTAGGGGTCATGGCGCTCAACATGCGCTTTTGCGGGGCAATGGCGTTGGCTTGACCGCCTACGAGACCGTAGATATTTGGTTCGCCCGGTTTTGCGCTAAAGTCGTCCATTTCATTATTCAAGAAAAAGCCAAGTTCTTTTACGTACAATTTAGAGCCATAGGCTGAATTCAGCGTGGTTGTGGCTGAAACGGCGTTCCCGTATTGATCAACTATAGAGTAGTGGGTGGTTTGTTCACTTTCGTAACCCGTAATCTCACCAGGTCCTAAGGATTTTGATGGCGTTGCTTCTTCAAATGAAAACCCTTGCATACGTTGTCTCAGGTAACTTTCGTCAATCAGAGAATCTACGGGTATGGATACAAAATCGGGATCGCCCAAGAAATAGCTTCTGTCGGCATAGGCACGGCGTTCTGCTTCGGCCACCACCTGAATGTATTGTTCTGAATTATGCCCATAAGATTCCAACGGAAATGGTTCCAGCATTTTTAATGCCTGGGCTAAGCAAATACCGCCGCTAGAGGGAGGAGCCATTGAAATTACGTTAAGGTCTTTATAATCAAAAACAATCGGTTCTCGATGTACCGCCTGGTAATTTTCCAAATCTTCTAGAGTGATAATTCCGCCCTTTTCTTGTATAAATGTCACCAATTTTTCGCCTATGGAGCCTCCATAAAACGCATTGATACCCTGATCGGAAATGGTTTGAAGTGTATAGGCCAACGCCTCATTTACAAACACGTCACCAGCGGTAAAGGTCTGGGTCATGATGCTGGACTCTCCACTAACCTCTTCGAAGATAGGAGCATATTGATTCAATCGTTTTGCTTGTTGTTCGGTAATTACGAATCCTTCTTTGGCAAATGCGATAACAGGAGCAAGAATTTCTTCCATGGGTAACAAGCCCAATTTATCGCGAACCGCAAACATACCGGCTATGGTTCCTGGAACGCCTACGGCAAGGCTTCCCGTTTTGCTTTGTTCCGAAAGATAATTGCCGTTTACATCTAAATACATATCCTTATGGGCCGCCATGGGTGCTTTTTCGCGATAATCAAAACTGCCTATTTCACCGTATTGGGTGCGATACACCATGAATCCGCCACCGCCCAAGTTACCGGCATAGGGATACACCACAGCGAGTGCCAATTCTGTAGCCACCATGGCATCAAAGGCATTTCCACCATTCTTCAAGATTTCAACACCGATTTTAGACGCTTCTTCACGAGCCGAGACGATCATGGCCTTTTCGGTAATGAGTCCGATATCGGGCGCGGCATCGGCAACGTGAACCGGTTTGACAGGGGTTTGTTTGCAGGAAACAAAAAGCACTGCAATCCATACCAATGACAGCAAGCGTATTTTCATAATTCAGAAAGTTTTTGTTTTGAGGCAGCAATGAGTTCAGCAAAAAAAGCGGTGAATTCTTCTTCAAACTCGGTGTAGAATTCTTCTAGCTCTAACACGGCGAAGTTCATTTTTGAACGGTTCTTGGTCCTCAGGTTCATTTGCTTTAAAATAGTGCTAATGCCCTTAATACTGGCGTAGCTCAAAAGCCAATTGTCTGAAATCATGTGTGGCATCATACGTTGGATGCGTGTGGGAAGGATTTCAAAATTGGTGCGCAAGAGTTCATAAAATTCATCTACATAAATGTCGAGAGGAGTATCGTGATAGTCTTTCCAATTTTTTGCCAAAAAGTGATCGTATAAGATGTCTACAATCACGCCACTATAGTGCCCATAATTTTGATGCAAGCGTGCTGTACTCTGCCGTACAATGGGATGGCTGTCTGTATAGCTATCGATAAAGCGATGCAGCAAAATACCCTTTTGGATGTTCAACGGAAATTTTTCATAGCGTTTTCCTTTGATGCCATCGGCTATGAAATTGCCAATGGTAATACCTTCGTCTTCGCCAGAAAGATAGATGTGGGCTAGAAAATTCATTCGGTACAATTTACAAAATTGCCCCACAATTTTGCCTATAACATTTATCTTTACAAAAATTATTTAGCCCATGACTTTAATCAAATCTATTTCAGGAATTCGCGGAACTATTGGCGGACTGCAAGGTGACAATTTAACCCCAATCGACGCTGTAATGTATGCCGCAGCGTATGGAAAATGGGTAAAGCAACAGCGTGACAAAGACTCATATCGCGTGGTTGTGGGTAGAGATGCGCGTATTAGTGGGGCGATGGTGCAGCAACTGGTCATGAACACGTTGGTGGGTATGGGCATTCATGTGATTGATTTAGGGCTTTCTACCACCCCTACGGTAGAAATGGCCGTAACCATGGAACATGCCGACGGTGGTATAATCTT
>JAWWCH010000223.1:0-4268 GCA_033720575.1 Marinirhabdus sp. | reverse complement strand
GTACTTATTTCAGGAAAAGTTAAGAACGCTGCACGAATTTACCGCAGATAGACTGGTTGCGGCTACCAATAAATCTGCCTACTACCAGACCCTGCTGTCGGAAGTTTTCGGAACTACGACTATTAGTTTCGTCAATACCTTTTATAAATCATCATTAATCAAAAAACGAATCGTTATGTTACAAAAATCAAATTCAAAGAAAATCGTTCAACTAAAGTATTTACTGCTTGTTCCAGCGATATGTGCCATGTTATTTTATACCTCTTGTTCGGAGGAAACTGAGTCTAACAATTCAGAGCCCAATCTGGCCCAATACACCTATTCCCTAAACATGGGAGAAGAAATGTCGAAAGAGACCGAAGCAACGCATAATGCGTACGAGAGTTTCCTCAAAGCCAACAACGAAAAATATGTGGCTTGGGTGACACATGAAGAGGATGTACTCACCTACAGTGTCCATAAAAGAAGTGAAAAAGTACCTGCGACTCTCTCAGGACCAATGAAGTTCGACTTTCAAGACGGGACTAGCTATGATGCCTATATGCAATGGCCAGAAGGAACCCGAAGTGAAACAAAAATAAGTGGTTCAGAATTTGAAATTAAAGACGAATGGCCCACAAACAGTGATGAGGTTCCGTTTGCAGTGATTGAAAAAGTACCCGCGTATCCTGGATGCGAGGGTTCTAATGAGGAAGTTAAAAAGTGTACATCAAAATTTATTCAAACCTTTGTGGGTGAAAATTTCAACAAAAATTTGGCGAATGAGGTAGACTTAACCGGGCGACAGCGCATCTCAGTACAGTTCAAGATAGATTCTGAAGGCTACGTTGGAAACGTAAAAGCTAGGGCGGCTCACCCAGATCTCGAGGCTGAAGCCATTCGTGTAGTATCTAAATTACCCCAGATGGAACCTGGCGAGAGTAAAGGAAAAAAGGTGAGTGTCATTTATTCACTTCCCATAATTTTTCAAATTGATGAATAGATATTTTAGGATCCTTTTATTACTATTAATTGCCACCAAAGCCGATGCCCAAAACACATCGGCTTTGGCTGTTGGCGATAGTCTGTACGCCCTGGGGAACTATAGTCAGGCGATAGAACATTATAAAAAAACTGACCGGGCTGAAGAAAAAATTGCAAGTGCCTATGCGGCACTGGGTAATGATGCCATGGCAGCCAAATTTTTTGAAATGGCGATGGCGAGGGCAGAAGTTTCTGAATTGACAACATACCAATACGGAAAAGTTTTGCTGAAAACCGCAAACTACCAAAAAGCAGATAGTTTGTTCACCCATTTGACTGAGAACTCAAAAAATCCTGAATTCTATTATCAATTAGGTTTAGCAAAAGAAAAGGCAAATGACTCCATGTATGTGGTGCCTTTTCGCCAAGCAGTCAATTTAGACAGCAACCACCTCAATGCACGATATAAGTTGGCCAAATATTTAGCTGAAAAAAGAGCATTTGACGAAGCCATGGAGCATGTCGAAGTTGGTTTGCAATCGAATCCAAAAAGTATCCGGTTTTTAAATTTGAAGGCCATTATCGCCTATGTGAATAAATCGTACCACGAGGCCATTGCATCGTATAAGGCACTCGAAGCCTTGCAACAAAGCAATATCCCACTACACGAAAATTTGGCCGAAAGCTATAGGTACACCTATCAATATCAAAAGGCAATAGAGCAATACACCATATTGATCAATGAATACGACGATAAAGTGCCGAGTTGGCATTTTGGAATTGCCAATTGTTTCGAAATGCTGCAATATCTGGACAAGGCGCAGCATCATTTTGAGGTGGCAATTCTCTTACAAGACTTGCCTTTGGACGAATCTTATGTGGCGCTTGCTAAAGTCTTCAGAAAGCAAAAGAATTACCTAAAACAATTCGAAACGCTCCAAATCGCTGTGCGGGAGAATCCTGAGAACCAAGAAGCGGTTTATTTGTTGGCGACTGCAGCAGATAATTATTTTGAAAATGATCAAGAGGTCATTCCGTTTTATGAAAAGTATCTTGAGTTGTTTGGTGAACAGCGACGGTATTCGGAGTTAGCTAAAGCACGTATCAAAGACCTGAAAACCGAGATACACATGAATAAAGAGAAGCAATAATCGAAAAATTTGTACTTTCGATGGGAAGTTCCCATGTATGAAGTATTTCTGGATTCTTAGTATTCTTTTTGGCTGCAGTTCGTGTCAGTACTTCGAGACCGAAAAGATTTCGTCAGATACCTTTTATGAGGAAGAAATCAAGACGATAGATTGGAAAGATGTAGATCGTTATCCAGCGTTTCTTAATTGTGATACGCTTTCTGTAAAAACAGCTCAGAAACATTGTTTTGAAGAAGAATTGGCGCAGGTGCTACAACAAGGTGTCGTTGATCAAGGGGTTACAGCTTTACGAGATCTTCACGATACCATCATGTTGTCGTTTTCGGTGTCAGAAAATGCGCAGATTATGATGCTACAGATGCAAATGGATAGTATTTTACAGAATGAGTTTCCACACTTAAAAGATAGCTTAGTACATGCTATAGATGCCCTGCAACTGGTGGCACCGGCGTATAAACGAGGGATTCCTGTAAAGACACAATTCACCCTGCCCATCATTGTAAAAACGGAAGAGTTATAGGTTGAACTTGTAGCCAACGGTAAAATCGACCGGAAACTCACCGTTACTGTCTATTCCTAAGCCCACGATATCATTGTACGTAAAAAATAGAAATCCGTTTCCGAGTTGGTAATCGGCGCCCAACCCAAAAATACCATGAGCGGTTAAGTCGCCTCCTGAAGAAGATTCTAAGACTACAGAGCCATCAGCTTGTACCACGGGAAAATCATTTCGTGTAGAATAGGTATAACTCACAAATTTCGTGTTCAGAAACACGTCGATTTTTTGAGATTTAATAAATTTCAAACGATAGTTCAATGAGAATTGGGAAGAACTAAAGTCGTAGTCATCGTTACCCAAGGTTTGCTTGAATCTCAGCACTACCGAATGGCGTTTCAGTTTAACTTCGTCTACCAATTCAAGGTCTACACCAAAGACGGGTAATAGGTTGTTATCAGGATTTTGTGTAAAAATGCTGTTGCTAACTCCTGCAAAGGCACCAAGCCGAAGCCCCAGCTGAATATTTGGGTCTTCATCTGAAAATGAAGGGTCTACCCGTTTATTATAGGCTCGTACATACTTTCGCAGCTCGGGAAGTGTCAAGTTTATATCGCTTGCACTCGCTGGATTATCGGCTGTCAATTCCTCGAGGGTTGCCTTGTATTCTTCCTGATATCGGCCATCGGTTTTGGTATTCTTCAATTCAACAATGCGATTGCCTTTTTTTACAAAATAACGATAGTCTCCATCAATGGAATTCCATAATAAGGTAAGTGTGCCGTCAACGTCGGTTTTGAGCGTATATGTTTCTCCCTCAACCTGATAACTTTCTTGCGAAAGCCCAGTGGTATAAATTGCGATAAAGAAACTTGCCAATAGCAATACACGTTTCATAGTAGGTAGATTTTGGTATGGTTAAAGGTAGAAAAAAATATGGTAGCGTGAACATCAGCCTTTGCTTAGTGCTTGAACGTGCGTTGTTTCCATGTGTACTTACCCACTATGCTCAATAGAAAAACTGTGACGGTAACCCAAGCGTTGATGTAGAAACTAAGGATAAAATACCGAGGAATTTGTTTTCCGAAGAATTTGGCGCTGCCTTGTATAAAGAGATAATCTACCACCATCTTTATACCAAACATTACTAAAAATGCTTGGGTGTGATCGTGTTTAAAGATACAAAGGAAAGGAATAAGAAGCAGGATAAAAGAGTTGGCCACTACAACGAGTCCTACCCACTTTGTAGTGGTAGATTTTTGCTGTGTGGTTTTGGATGCCCAACGAATGCGTTGTGAAATCAAGTTGCGCCATGACAGCACAGGACTGGTTGTGACGATGGCATTTGAAGATTTAAGATACCCGATGTCTGTAGGAAAACTTGCCTTGAATTTTTCCAAAAGGAACATGTCGTCACCACTGGCAATGTGTAAATTCCCTTCAAAACCGCGCACCGCTGTAAATACAATTTTTTGATAAGCGAAGTTCGCCCCATTGCTCAAAAGCAAGTTGTTTAGACCGTAGCTTCCCATGGTAACGGCCTGAAGACTCCATAGATCAAGTTGTTGATAGACCTGAAGTAGCGATTCGTTCGTCAGCGCGTAATCTACAGGCGCAACCACGCAAACGGGTTGCTTAAATTTGATATAGTCAGCCAG
>JAWWCH010000222.1:0-4277 GCA_033720575.1 Marinirhabdus sp. | reverse complement strand
TATTGGATGGGTCAATTGAAAAAATACAACGAGAACAACGAAGAAGACAGAAGCCAAACATCACACGGATATTTGGGTGATGTTCCTTCTGAATAACGCCTCGTCACTTTACAGATCAAAACCGATATCGGTTCTATAATACATCTTATCGAAATGTAGTTTTTCTATATTTTGGTAAGATTTTTTTAGTGCCTTTCTGAAATCATCATCCAAGGAAGTCACTGCAATTACGCGACCCCCATTGGTAACCAATTTTCCTTCGTCTGAACGGGTACCCGCATGAAATACAATTGAATCTTTTATCGCATCGGCACCGCTAATCTCTTTTTCTTTTTCATAAGACGCTGGATAGCCTCCTGAAACCACCATTACCGTAGTTGCTGAACGCGGATCTATCTCAACCGTAGTTTCATGGAGTTTTTGTTTGTAGGTGGCTTCTAGCAATGCAACCAAATCTGATGTGATTCTGGGCAAGACCACTTCAGTTTCAGGGTCGCCCATTCTCACATTGTATTCTATCACGTACGGCTCACCATTCACGTTTATGAGGCCAATGAAAATAAAGCCCTTGTAGTCAATATCTTCAGCTTGTAGCCCATTCACGGTGGGTTTTACAATGCGCTCCTCTATTTTTTCCATTAGCGTTGCATCTGCAAAAGGAACTGGAGAAATGGCACCCATTCCACCCGTGTTCAGACCTTTATCTCCTTCGCCGATACGTTTGTAATCTTTGGCCGTAGGTAAAATTTTGTAATGCTGTCCATCAGTAAGTACAAATACGCTCAGTTCGATTCCGCTCAGAAATTCTTCGATAACAACCGTAGCACTTGCCGCACCAAATTTACCGTCCAGCATGGCTGTTAATTCAGCTTTGGCTTCCTCCAAATCTTCTATAATCAGCACTCCCTTTCCTGCCGCCAACCCATCTGCTTTCAACACATAAGGGGCATTAAGTGTTTCCAAAAAATCCTTTCCAGCTTCTACCGATTCTGAAGTAAAACTAGCGTATGCAGCTGTCGGAATATTGTGTTGTGACATGAATTCTTTGGCGCGCTCCTTACTTCCCTCTAAAAGTGCGCCTCGTTTTGACGGACCGATGACCATCACATTTGCGAGTTGTTCGTCTTCAGCAAAAAAATCTGAAATACCTTGAACCAAGGGATCTTCTGGACCCACAACCACCATAGCGATATCATGTTCAAGTACACAAGATTTGATGGCCTCAAAATCGGTAACCGATATAGAAACATTGGTCGCAACTTCTTGGGTTCCTGCATTTCCAGGAGCTACGAACAACCTTGAACAGCGGTCACTTTTTGATAGTTGGTATGCAAAGGTATGTTCGCGGCCCCCAGAGCCCAAAATAAGTATATTCATCACAGTTACTGTTATTTATTAAGGTAGCACGTTCCTTTACGCGCCATGTATAAAGATGCAAAAATACGGATTTCAATATACAGTTTCCCTACATTTGTAGTGCAATTGAATACCGCTTACGCTTGAACTTATTTGATCTATCTATGCGTCTCAAAGGTTTTCCCCTGAAGGAAGCCCAAGAACACTTACGCGAGATTCAAAAAATTGATGCGACTGAGTTTACAGCCTATGTTGAGCGGTCACGAACTAAAATTCTCACCTACCATTACGAACATAACCTTTTTTATAAAGCGTTCGTTGGAGACACAATGCCAAAACGATGGGAAGACGTACCAATATTGCAGAAAAAAGACCTTCAAATTCCTTTACAAAATCGCCTTTCTGAAGGCTACAATACCAAAAATGTACACCAAGGAAAAACCTCTGGCAGCAGTGGAACCCCGTTGCATTATGCCAAAGACAAATATTGCCATGCCTTGACTTGGGCTGGCATCATTGATCGGTTTAGTTGGTATGATATCGATTTCCACACTTCGTATCAAGCACGGTTTTATGGGATTCCGCTAGAGCCCATCAATTATCAGAAAGAGCGACTGAAAGACCGACTCAGCGGCAGGTATCGCTTTCCGATCTTTGACCTTTCTGATGAAAAACTACAACAGTTTTTGGATGTGTTCCGAAAAAAATCGTTTGACCATATCAATGGGCACACCAGTTCCATCGTTCTCTTTGCCAAATTCTTGAAACGGAAAGGCATCAAGCTTCTCGATGTTTGTCCGTCACTTCGCTATTGCATCGTAACAAGTGAAATGTTGTTTCGAGATGATAAAGAGTTATTGGAATCGCAACTTGGTATTCCGGTCATCAACGAATATGGCGCTAGCGAGTTAGACCTCTTGGCCTTTACCAATCCAGAGGGCGACTTCCAAATAAACAGCGAAAACCTCTACCTTGAAATCGTAGATGATCGAGGCAAGCTAGTACCACACGGAAGTCCTGGAAGGATATTGGTCACCCAATTGTACAATAAGGCACATCCCTTTATTCGATATGAAGTGGGCGATATAGGCGTATTAGATCGCGCTTCAACAAGCAAAAAACCTATCTTGAAAGAGCTGTTAGGTCGATCAAACGATACTGCGGTTCTAGCCAACGGAACCACTGTACCCGGGCACACCTTTTATTATGTGGCCAAAAGCGCAATGGGCAATCAAAGCGTGGTTCAGGAGTTTAGCATGACACAACACAGCCTATCTGATTTTTCCATGACGTATGTAGCTGAAAGAGAATTGAATGAAGAAGAAATTAATGCACTTAAAAAGGCACTGCGTCAGTATTTAAAGGCAGATGTACAACTGAAAACTCGACGCGTTGCTACATTGGACAGAAGTCATCGTGGTAAGTTGAAACAATTTATCTCTGAATTGTAATGGCAAAGCAACCTTCCATACTATTGGTTAGCAATTATTTTCCGCCAGAGCGCGGTGCGGCTCCAAATAGAATCCAAGTACTTGCAAAGGCCTTGCACCAAAGAGGATACACAGTTGAAGTAGTGTGCCCTTTACCCAACTATCCTACAGGACGTGTTTTCTCAGAATTTAAAGGAAAGCTATATTCGAATAGGGTGGAGAACCAAATTACCGTGCACCGCTTGTGGTTGTGGCCCAGTAAATCGTCCAACAAATTCATTCGACTGTTGAGCATGCTCTCTTTTTCGTTTGCACTCAAGTTGTTTTTTATTTTTAAACGAACTCCAAAACTTGTAGTCGTACAATATTCCCCAGTTTTTGTCGGATTCACAGCTATGTTATTGAGCACCATCCTAGGGAAAAAGAAAATTTTGAATGTCTCAGATCTTTGGCCCTTGGCGGGATTGGAAATGGGATTGCTTAAACGCGGATTTTATTATTCCATTTTGGAACGTATGGAGCGTTACTGCTACAAAAAAGCAGATTTGATTATAGGGCAATCACAAGAAATTCTATCGCACATTGCATCCTTTAATGTAGACACTCCATTGCAACTGTATCGAAATTTTCCAGACTTCAACCCTCCGTCGCTGGTTCCGTCGAAAAATGATAGCACTATAAAAATTGTTTACGCGGGACTTTTAGGCGTGGCGCAAGGGCTTTCCACCATCCTTGATCATATTGATTTTCCGAAGAACGTAGAACTTCATATTTACGGCGAAGGCCCAGATACCAAACGATTGGTCAATCCCAAGAACTTACAGATTGTATATCATGGCTCGGTGTCTCGAGCGTTATTGCATCAGCAACTGGGAAATTACGACCTCGCCTTTATACCATTGGTAAAACGTATTTATGGCTCAGTACCTTCTAAGATTTTTGAATATTCTAGAATGGGGTTACCTCTGCTTTACATGGCGGGTGGTGAAGGAGCAGCCCTGGTTAACGAACACCGCTTGGGCTGGGTAATTGAAGTGCAAGATTATGCTGGTCTTGAACAATTTTTGAAGGGGTTGACCCGAAGTACATTGGAAGAATTCTCGAAGGTGGAAGTTCAATCACGCGCCATTCAAGCATTTGATTTTAATGCGCAGTTCCAAGATTTCATCGACACGCTGAAAACGCTCTAATAAGCTTTTTCTTCACCTCTGATGGCGTTGTATATGGTTTGGAAGACAATCTTTAGGTCTAGGAATAACGACCAATTTTCAAGATAGAATATATCGTATTTCACTCGATTAATGATGTGGTTGTCGTCTTCTACCTCTCCTCTATAACCGCTTACTTGAGCCAATCCAGTAATACCTGGTTTGATAAAATGCCGCACCATGAACTTATCAATGCGTTCGGCATACATGTGGGTATGGCTTACCATATGAGGTCTTGGTCCGACCACAGACATATCCCCTTTTAGTACGTTGATAAATTGGG
>JAWWCH010000221.1:0-4279 GCA_033720575.1 Marinirhabdus sp. | reverse complement strand
ATGAGCATCACTCGCCACGAAAAACGATAGCCCTCTTCCGTCCAGAATAACTCCCCAGGGTAGAGCAGATACCGCCACGGGAACAGCAGTTGAAATACGATAAAAGCACCAACCATCCATTTTTGAAAGGGGGGTATAGAAAACGGATTGCGCTTTTGAATTTGGGCATCCCAAATGGATTTAGAAATACGAAATCCTTTGGCGATGTAGCCAAGGATACGATGGTGGAACTTCGGTTCAAAAAAGATGAGCGCGCTTACAATCATGATGAACGGAAACATTCCGATAGGAAATAATACCCGTGTGAGCACGTGAAAAATGATTACCATGATAAATGCGAACCAACGGGTAGGTTTATACCACAATAAAAATGGTATGGCGAGGTCATATGCGGCGCCTCCCCAACTGAAAGCATAGTGGATCCAATCCTGTTGAAGCAGATCGCCAAGCAACGGAAGATCATATTTTGAGGGAAGCCAAATTTTAAGGGGCATGGCATTCACCAACCAATCGCTATTCAGTTTTGCTAATCCAGCGTAAAAGTAAACAATGCTTAAAAGTACCTTAATACTGTCTATGGTCCATCGGGGTATTTCAAACGCGGCCGAGGCAGGTTTCCGTTTCGCATCGAATGAAAAATAGCGATGTGCCGGCAAAAAAATCATGAGGAAGGCCAGACAACTAATGAAGTAATAATGGTTGAGATAGGTGGTTTTATCCATGAGTTCGATATAGGTAAAACTCAAGAAAAACACGATAATGGCCCATCGGTATCTGTATCCTATGGCAACCAGAATACTGGACAAAGCACAGATACCAAATAAGAGATAGGTGTAGGTTCCGAGTGGCTGCACCCATTCAAAACCATAAAAAGAGAAGTGAAATTGCGGCTCAAGGTATAGCTTTTCAATCCAACCGTGGGCCCAAAAGCGAATGAGACTTGCGAACATCATTAACCCAAAAAAAATACGAAAGACCGCCAAAGGGGCGGCCTGCGTAGGCTGATTCAGGTAATTTGATATGCGTATACTAGTTTTAGTCACCGTCGGCATCTATATAATCTACATCAATACTTAAGGCTTGCAGCATATCAACTTTCAGCAAAATTACGTTGCGCTGTAATGCATCATAGGCCAATAGCATGGCGTTGTTATCATTTTGGACTTGATCGTAAAGGTTATCGTCCAAATCATCAATTGCTGCTTTTGAACTCCCAAATTGCGCGCTAATCAATGCGCTCAAAATATCACCATTTTTAGTAGAATTTAAATAATTCAGGTAATCATCATACCCAAGTTCATCTTTTCCTGAAATAAATGATCTTCCTTCAAAGAAATGCCTTGCCGCCCTTAGCGCTGATACCGCCAATTGTTGTGAATAGATTTTGGAATAACGACCTTCTACATTTTCGGGAAGAGGCTCATTTGAAAACACTCCTGCCGGTATACCTATCTTTCCCGCCCGTAATGATTTTTCATAGTAAAAAATAAAATCGTTCGTTAGTTTATCGACCGAGGAAGACGCTGAAGAACCATCATTATTTACAAACTCGTCTCGATATTGGTTCTGCCAATCGGTGAGAACCGCTTCACTGAGCATATGCATAGATTGGACCAGTGACGTCACATAATTCTTGTTTGCTGCCGCATTCGGGTGGCTTGTGTAAAATTCAAGAATGGCCGTGTCGTTTTCGGCAACACCAAAAAGCAGATAATCAAGTGCTGGAAATCCTTGTGCGTCGTTTGTAGAGGGCAAGGATAAGTCAACATTTCCTTCGGTGATGTTGCTCAGGATTTCGTCAGTATTGGTAGGATAGCTGTTCAGGCGGTCACGGAAACGACTACTTTCAGCAGCACCAATTTCGAACATCGAAACATTCTGAAAAGCGGTATAGGCCAATTGCCATGAATTTCTGAGGTCATTTAAGTGTTCCAAGGTTACCTCATCGGTAAATATATCCGCATCTGCCGCAAGCTTGTTTACGGCTATATCGAAAAATTCGTAACGCGGAATGATGATTTCATCTGCCCAATTGATGAGCATGGCTTTTCGATCGAATGTATCTGCGGAATCATCGGGAGTCACCGAATCGTCAGAAGAACAAGCCACAATGATTGCTACACTTGCAAGAACAAAAATTATCTTTTTCATAGTATATATTTTTAGGCGGTATTGATGTGTAGCAACCAACACACCACCAGATACGTTGGCTGCTATGGCTAATTAAACGGGCTTAGTCTGCAGCTTCTGCCACTGTAAATGAAAATTTTGAAGCGATAGCTTCTGAAATGGCATCGAGCGTTTGTGGTGTGATGTCCCACAGTCCGTTCTCACCATCATTGAGCATCATACTGATAAAGTCATCTACCTCACTTCTCGAAAAGAAAGATGACCCATCCTGATTATTGCGCGTAAATCTCAAACTATAAACGAATCCGTAGCCTTCAGATAGGTCATGGAAAGCGCCACCCAAATCTTGATTTATAATGGCAGTTTTACCGCTTTGAAGGTAATAAATGGCACGAACGGCGATTACTTCTGATACTTTTTGGCGAATGATGGCTGCTTGCTCATCTCTCACTTCATAATTACTTGCGACGATCGCTGCTCTACCGAGTTTAAATGCATCATAAATTTCTTGGGCAATACCGTTGAAGTCTGCATCTCCGTCAACGCGAAACAGGTATTTATTTAAGAAACCATCGGCTTCTCCCAAATCCTCAAGTGGATTTACTTCATTTGCGCTTGCACCAAATAAGTACCCATAGGCTTCATCCCATTTGTGTTCCATATTGGTGTACGCTTTGTCTTCCACGGTAATATCGTTATCATTATCGACTCTGTTCGTGCCTTCATCGAGGACTGCGGTACTGAGATAGTTGTTCAGCATTTGATCTGCCATTAGGGCGCCAATGAGTCCTTTCCCAAACACTTGGTTCATTTCCAGTCCTTGACCCGTAATGTATCTTGCAGAAGAACCATCGGCAATCTGACCTGCAACTCCAGGTGCTGCAGCGGTATTTGCATTAGGGTACACTTCATTGATATGCGTACTGATATACCCGTCGAAAGTCGACTTGATCAGGTTGCTCTCTGTGGCATTGGCACCAAAGTAATCGGTAGAAGCAGCGGTCTTGCTACGTATATTTTTATCTGAAGCATTCAAGGCAGGATCGGTGAAGTCATCTTCCCCTTCCACATGTGCAAACATGCCCATAAGGGAAGCTTCTGTTGACGTGTCAAAATCATTGAATGCGCTCATTAATTCTTCTGCCATGGCGATTCGCGTGGTCTGTCCGCTGAATGACACGGTAGATTCACCATCACGCGTAAAGCTATAATTTGCTGGTGTAGTTACTTCGTTGATCGGGATTGCCGTTCCGCTGTCATCATCAGAAGAGCATGAAAAAAACAATGTTGCGGCACAAATAGTAGTTAAACCTAAGATTCTCATATTTAATTTTATTTAGACTGAATATAAATAGACTAGTATTTCAGGTGCAAAAATAAAATGCAAAAGTAGAACAAACAAGCTTATTTAGAATAAATTTAAATAAAAATAGGAAAGTTATTCACCTACAGATACTTCGAGCTCTTTTTTGTATTGGAGTCGAGCCAAACCAGCCCATTGTAGTAATGCTTTGGTGTCTTCTTCAGATAGATCACCGTGCAGCCAAGTATAAGAGTCTAGTGGCATTTCACCCTCTTCTACCATTTCAATAAGCTCTTCCAGTTTGTGATCTTTTTTCTTTGCGGAATAGGTATTCCATACGGAAACATTAAAATGACCCTTCCCGTGTTCAATGTGCTCATCCAGCCAAAACGAAAAAGGTGCAATTTCTGAATACCAAGGATATTGGGTCTGATCGCTGTGGCAATCATAGCAATTGGTTTTCAAGATTTCTGCTACTGCTACGCTAGGTTTGGTTTCATTCTCAAATGCCATAACACTTTCATAGCCCCCCTGATTCTTTTCTGGACGGATAAACTGAATGATCACTAAAGCAGCCAAGGCCAACAGCAAGAAGTAGCGTAGAAATTTTGTCATAACGTATTATTTATTGAGGCAAAAATAATGATTATTTAGAATAATTCTAATTAAAATTATTTTAATTCTGTGTCAAATATTGAATCACTGCTTTTCGAATATCGTAGGCCGGTTCTCCTTGAGAAGGTTTGTAAATGCTCACGATTCCCTCATGTTCTGGTGTAAGAAAAGGAATATCAAATCCTTTCAATAGAAAGTCGCTTGTGCCTACTGTATATACTCGATCATCTT
>JAWWCH010000220.1:0-4287 GCA_033720575.1 Marinirhabdus sp. | reverse complement strand
GTCGTTCACAGAGCGATGCTGAAGCTGCAGCCAAAAAATTAAACGATCATGGTAACGACAGGTCTCATGCCATTGGCATCGAAGCTGATGTGCGTAATTATGAAAGTCAGCAAGCCGCCGTTCAAGCAACCATTGAAGAATTTGGAAAGCTCGACGTGGTGATAGCCAATGCGGGTATCGGACATTTCGGAAATATCGAAGACCTCAGTGTCACACAGTGGAATGATGTTATTGAGACTAATCTCACAGGGGCTTTTTATAGTTTGAAGGCTTCGGTAGAGGCGCTCAAAAAATCGAAAGGATATTACATTTCAATCTCAAGTTTGGCGGGAACCAACTTCTTTGAGGGAGGAACAGCCTATAACGCCAGTAAGTTTGGAGTAACCGGATTCACACAGGCGGCGATGTTAGATCTTCGAAAGCACGAAATCAAAGTGAGCACCATAATGCCCGGGAGCGTGTCTACCCATTTTAATGGTAACGAGCCTAGCGACCAAGGCGCATGGAAAATTCAAATTGAAGATATCGGGAAGTTGGTTATTGACTTGCTGGAGATGCACCCTAGAACCTTGCCAAGTAAAATCGAAGTACGTCCAAGCGTACCGCCAAGTGCGAAAAAGTAACGATCCAAAATAGATCAAATAAAAAAAGCAGCCTTGGGGAGAGGCTGCTTTCGCATTGGTTGGTAGTGTTTCGGCTTGCTATCTTAGTTCGCAGAAAGGAGGGCCAAGAACTTGTCAAGATTCGGTAGAATTACGATTCTTGTACGTCTGTTCTTTGCACGACTTTCTTCAGTTTCGTTATCCGTTAATGGGTGGTAACTACTACGTCCGGCAGCAATTAATTTTTCAGGATCTACACCGTACTTATCTTGTAAAGTTCTAATCACAGCTGTAGAACGCTCTACACTTAAATCCCAGTTGTCTTTTACATAAGATCCTGGCTTTACGGTTTTCGCATCAGTATGTCCTTCAACCATAACCTCAAGTGCAGGTTCGCTATTGATCACATTGGCTAAGCGCTCTAATAAGGGGTTTGCTTTCGAATTCACTCTATAGCTACCAGAATTAAACAACAACTTGTCTGAGATTGTGATCATCACCACCGTTTCATCAATGTTGATTTCAATATCATCTTCTTCGCCTTCCGCGATCAAATTTGAATCTAGGTTTTTCTTAAGATTATGTGAGATAATCAAATTCATACTGTCTTCCAAGGTTTCGGCCTGTGCCAATTCGTTTTGGTCAACATTTGCTAATGCGGCTTTCATTTTTTCCTTATCGTTTTGTGAAATCACAACATTCTCATATTGTTCTAGACGATTGTTGTTCGATTCGGTCAATGATTGGATTTTCTGATTGTAGCTCGCCACGCGGTCTTCAATTCGTTCCAATTTAGCTTCAGCTTCTTCTTTTTCAAGTTGGGTTTTGGCCAACGTTGATCGGGTGTCGTTGTATTGGTTCTCTAATTCAACATACTTTTTTTTCGACACACATGAGGTTAGTAAAGCCCCAGATAACAGTGTTAGTGCAATTGCTTTTTTCATAATATTAATTTTAGATTTGTTATTTTATTTTTGATTACGGGACAAATATAGGAGGCGATACCGCACAAAAAATAGTTAACAACTGTGAGGGTTTTGTTAAAGTGGCGGCTGATAGCGGGGGATTTAGAAAAATGTCTGATTTCTGTATAATAATTACACAGAAAATAAAAGGGTAGCACTTGGCTACCCTGTATTTTTCAATTCTAACATCAACTATTCCTTTGGAACAGAGTGCATCGTAAGATTGTTTTTGCCGAAATCCAAGGTCCGGATCGGGAATGGGATGTTGATATCTGCTTCATCAAAATGTTTTTTGATCAATTTGATGGCCTTGTGTTGATGCATAAACTTGTCTTTCCCATTACTAAGGTCTGCCCAAAAGCGCACCAAGAAATTGATGGAGCTGCCCCCAAACTCGGTATAAAAAAATTCTACTTCTTCATTATCTTTTTGCGGAAAGGCTTCGCTTAGAATTTTAACGGTAAGTTCTTCTACTTTTTCCAAGTCACTTTCGTATCCTACGCCACAGCTAACCATGATCCGTGATCGATCAGAGAGCGAATAGTTGGTGAACGGATTATCCACGAAGTTGGAGTTTGGAATCACTGTATAATTGTTATCTGGGCGTTTAATGGTCACATTCCGCAAATTTATTTCAGTAACCACACCCACTTCATCATCGGTTTCAATCCAATCGCCCAAACTAATTTTTGGCAAAAAGGAAATAATGAAACCTGACACCGTATTGCTTAATGTGCCTTGCAAGGCCAATCCAATCGCAAGTCCAACCACACCTGCACCCGCTAAAATAGAAGTGAGTACTTTGTCGAGTTCCATAACTCCAAGGGCAACAAAGAAGCCGATGAGTAAGACCACTGCAAAGGTAATCTGACCGATAATTTGTTTTATCGATTCTTCTTTAACCCTCCGTAATACTAGCTTTTTAACCAAATTACTCAGTGCCCGAGCTATAAAATAGAAGAGGACCATGACCAATATGGCCACCACAAAATTTGGTAATTTAAGAATCAATGCGTCTAACCATCCTCCGAGTTTATCCCACAGCTGGTCTGTGGCATCACTCACGTTAAAGTTACTTTCAGATGAGGAAGCATTTGTAGTGTCTTGAAATATCATAGTTGGATTGGTTTACGAGTTTCGACAAATTAGCCAAAAAAAAAACACCCTTGTTATAAGAAACTCTTAAAACAAGGGTGTGATTGTGGTTTTTCTCTTATCCTAAATATTTTTTGAGGATATGGCTTTTAGATTCTTTGCGTAATCTTCGAATTGCTTTTTCGCGAATTTGACGAACGCGTTCTCTACTTAAATCGAAAGTGTCTCCAATTTCTTGTAGCGTCATGGCCGGCTGATTGCTCAATCCGAAGTTCAAACGAACCACGTCGGCTTCTCTTGGCGCTAGCGTATCCAAAGCACGATCAATCTCGATCTTAAGAGATTCGTGAATAAGTGATTTATCTGGATTCGGTGTTTCGCCAGAACTGATCACATCGTATAAGTTGTTGTCGTTTTCGCCTTCTTGAAAGGGCGCATCCATAGAAAGACTACGGTTTGCGTTCTTTAAAGACTGCTTTACATTGGCAATCGTCATATCCAATTCTTTGGCGATTTCGGCCGCAGAAGGCTTACGCTCGTGTACTTGCTCTAAATGAATGGATGCTTTCCTAATTTTGTTGATATCTCCAATCTTGTTCAAAGGCAAACGAACCACACGTGATTGTTCTGCCAAGGCTTGTAGTATTGATTGGCGAATCCACCATACTGCATAGGAAATAAACTTAAATCCACGGGTTTCATCAAATCGTTTTGCCGCTTTTACCAAACCAACGTTTCCTTCATTGATCAAATCGGGAAGTCTGAGCCCTTGGTTTTGGTATTGCTTGGCAACCGAAATTACAAATCGAAGGTTGGCTCTAGTCAATTTATCTAAAGCCCTTTGGTCACCTGCCCGAATACGCTGTGCCAGTTCCACTTCTTCTTCAGCAGTAATCATATCGATCTTGCTGACATCCTGTAAATAACTGTTTAACGATTTGGTTTCTCTGTTGGTAACCTGCTTTGTAATTTTGAGTTGTCTCATATATATAGATGTATTTTAAATTTTGATAACCCTCCATAGTAACACCAAAAAATGACAATTCCAAATACTTAACACTATTTGTTAAAAAAACCAGTCATTTTATCGCTTTTTACTACATTCAGCATCAAAATTCGCTATGAAATATATTCTCACCTTAGTTTTTAGTTTGTTTTGTCTCGGAATTTCGTCCGTATATGGACAAATACCCACTGGTGTTCCTGGACCCGAAGACAATTCGAAAATAGATCTTACCAGTTTGGCCGATATCCTTATATATATCGTAATGCCAATCATAATTATTTTATTACTATTGTTTCGCGTCAGAAAAAACAAAAATAAATAATGCTACATCTTCAACGTTTTGCCGTAATTCTAATTGCCTTAGCACTTATTCAATCGGCTAATGCACAACAACTTCAGACAGTTTACAGCGAGATTTCGGTGAAATTACCTTCGTTTGACGCCATACAGTCGTTAGCAGAACAAGGTTTTGATATCGACCACTACCAAGGCAATTGGAAAGAGGGCATGAGATTTATGGTTACTCAAGACGAGTTACAACGTATGCAACATTTAGGGCACGATGTTACGGTCACCATTCCGAATTATAAAAGCTATTACACTCAGATGCAAGCACAGG
>JAWWCH010000219.1:0-4328 GCA_033720575.1 Marinirhabdus sp. | reverse complement strand
TGAAGCTGCAGCTAAGGAAATCACAACCTTATTAGAGGATCCAACATTTTTGGTGTTGGAAAACCGAACTGTAGAAGTAGAGTTTGTATTGAACAAGAACAAGGAAGTAGTCATTCTTTCTATAGACTGTGACGATGCAAATGTATGTACGTTCATTAGTGAGCGTTTAAACCATAAAGTGCTTGAAAGCGCATTGGAACAAGGAAAAGTGTACACGCTTCCAGTAAAGTTTGTTTCTAAACATTAAAGGAGCATGTTTAAAAATCAAATCCCGAAGTTTTGCTTCGGGATTTTTTTTATTTTTGGCGCATGAACAATGAGCAGAAATCTTTGATCAGCGATTTAATTTTAATCGCAAAAGTGGATGATAAAATCACCCATGGCGAATATGATTTTATCCAGCGAATAGGGGAGCGCATGGGGCTAACACCAAAAGAAGTTGATGAACTTTTCCACGATCCGCTTCCTTCAAAGTCAAGCTTTACAGAGCTGGAGCGAATTACGCATTTCCACAAAATGATATTACTTATGAATGTGGATGGCGAAGCTCATGAAAAGGAGGTGGCCTTGATCCGTGAATTTGGACTGCAATTGGGCTTACGTCCAGGTGTGGTGGACCAAATCTTAACGGCTATGGAACGTTATGAGCATAAAATCATTCCTTCCGCAGAATTACTTCAGATTTTCAACACCTATTACAATTAACGGTTCACCATTTTTTCAATGCGTTGCCAATCATTTTCGTTTGCTAACGAACTTTTGGCGTCGGTGAGCAAGGTGGCTAATTCAAATTGTACCACTTCAGCGTATTCAGGGTGGGCATTATTCTTTTGTTCGCTGAGATAGGAGAGCATCCATATCAGTTTCTCAACCAACACTGGGTCGTGCTTGCAATAGGTGCGTAGTGAAGCCATGCAGGTATGAAGAAGCTCTCCAAATTGTACCACTTTCATTTGTAATAGCAAACTATTGTCTTTGTAAAACACCGCAGTATCTTTTTTGAGCATTCTGAGCGCAAATAATTCGGTGAGGTAATCTATGGCGTTGATCGCCGTTCCGGGGTCGTTCACACCAGGCGACATTGCCTTTACCGCGATTTCTGTGATTTGCTTGAAGGCAAGAACGTAATTGTCTTCCACAAACTCACCTCGAGCAAAGTTGATGTTGTCCAAGACTTGTCCCAGAACTTCATCGCTCAGGGGCTTTTCGGATAGAATGAACGGTTTATGTTGCAGTACGAAAAACCCTTTCGGAATATCCAAGTATATTTTTGTATTGTTCCGATCACAGATATTCAAAATATTCTGGATAGAGATGTTCTGGAAATAACCACTTTTGCTCGTGGTGTATGAATGCCACTTTGAAACATCTTCAAACCCTTCCTTAGTACGATCTTGGTGGTCTTGTTCCTTATCTAAGGTTAACTCCAGACGTTCTTTTGACTTGTAGAAAATTGTGTCTAAAATAGTATTGATTTGAATGCTCTGGGACATGTTGTGGATGAAATAGATAAAACAACCAAGACAGACTATAGTCATGATGATCCCAAGTAAAATCGAAAGCCCGGGTAGGCTGTATTGTTCGTCTTCAGGTTCAATAGAGAACAATATGAAAATGAGATAGATTATGGTTGCTAAATAGGTGCCCAATATGATTTGGTTTTTCTTGTCGCTAATAAGTCCAGGCAACAATCTGGGCGAAAAATTGCTCGAGGCCTGGCTCAATAACAACATTACCATGGAAAAACTAAAGACCATCATAGAAATGATACCAGCAATACAGGTACTCATTATGGTTAGCACGGTATCTCCATCTTGTAGCATGAGTTGCGGAAATTCTTCAAGAAGGATTTTTGAGATTTCGGTAGACTCTAACCAAGCCATGATAAAGGCAAAGCTGAAACCGATACCTGCAAGCAAAGAAGGGTAGAAGGCAATTTTCCCTTGAATGGTGTTGAAAAATGTCTTCAGGCGTAAGTATAATTTCTTCATTGATATCTCATCTGATATAACGAAAGTAGGAATAAGACCGGCTATTATTCTTAAAATTGAATTAAATGCGACACGAAACGAAAAACATTGTCAAAAAGGCAGTAAAACTCCTTTTAAAACAGACAAAAGGACAGTTTTTTATAATTGGAATCTTTTTTGACCTTATGTTGACAAAAAAAGACAATCGTTTTAAAATAAAATACAATGAAAACAGTTAGAAGAAGTAACATGGTCATACCCTCTATTTTTGAAGGGTTATTTACTGAAAATCGCTTGGATGTGCCTAATTATGAAAAGTTTAGCATTCCTGCGGTGAATATTTCAGAAAAAAGTACCAATTTTGTAATTGAAATTGCTATCCCCGGTATTGATAAAGAAAATATCGCAATTGAAGTTGAAGAAAACATTCTGAAAGTTTCTTCAAAAACAAGCGACCAAACCCCAGCCGAAGATACGATTGAAGAAGACGTGAAGTTCACGCGCAAGGAATTCCATTACGGTTCTTTTGAAAGATCGTTTACCTTGCCTGAGACGATAAACGTAGAAAACATTGATGCAAGCTATAACGCGGGCATCTTGGCAATCACACTTCCAAAGATGGAAGAAAAGAATGCCTTGAAGAAAATGGTTGAGATTTCATAATTGAAATTTAATTTGGTTAGTTAGTTGAAAATGCCGCACGCTACTCAATCGGGGTGCGGCTCTTTTTTTGCCCTAACTTTTCCTACGATTGATTTCTGCCGCGCCGTCTCTTTGGCGTATTTTTTATCGAAGTATCCATGAATGAACTATTATCAGAATAAGCCACAGAAGCCTGCAAGTCTGCAACCTCTTTCTTTGTAAGGTCACGCCATTTACCAATGGGCAAGTTGCCCAATTCTATATTCATGATACGCGTCCGCTTCAGTTCCAGTACTTCATAACCAAAATAGTCGCACATTCTTCGTATTTGACGGTTCAGCCCCTGAATGAGGATGATCCGAAATACAAATCGGCTCAATTGTTCTACTTCACAAGGTTTGGTGGTGGTTTCTAACTCGTGTAGCGGAACGCCATTCCCCATTTTTTGAATGAACTCTTTGGTGATGGGTCGATCCACCTTTACAATGTATTCTTTCTCGTGCTTGTTCCCGGCACGTAAAATTTTATTTACAATATCGCCGTCGTTGGTCATCAACAATAATCCTTCACTGGGTTTGTCTAGACGTCCTACATGGAAAATTCGTTCTTTATGGCCTATAAAATCAACTACGTTTCCGTCCACTCGCTGATCTGTGGTGCAAGTGATGCCTACAGGTTTGTTCAGCGCTATATAGACCAGGTTTTCATTTTCGGTTATCAATTTGCCATCTACCCGAATTTCGTCATCAGGCATAGCCCGATCTCCTAAGCTTACCGCTTCGCCATTTAAGGTTACGCGGCCTTGCTCAATCAATTTGTCGGCCTGTCTACGGGAGCAGTATCCGCTGTCGCTAATTGCCTTATTTAATCGTGTTGAATCGGGATGATGGCTCATGTTACAAAAATACAGCTTTAAAGCTAAAGGTTAAACTTGCATTAAAGTGATATATCTAGCATTTCGAATATCGTAATTTTACCTTCTAACATCTACCTACCATGGCAATACTCGGATCAATAATTAAAGGCGCAATTGATTTGCGCGACAGTCTCGTAACCGACGAAACCCCTGTGGAAGCGCAGGAGAACGTATTGAAAGATCTTTTGGAAACAGCGAAGGATACTGCCTTTGGAAAATATTACGGATTCGCAAAAATTTTAGAATCAGAATCAATATCCAAAACCTTCGCCGAAACCGTTCCCTTTTTCGATTATCATGAAATGAAAGAACAATGGTGGGATAAAACCATAGAAGGATTGGCAGACATCACCTGGCCGGGTAAACCGACCTACTTTGCCTTGAGTAGCGGTACCACGGGAAAAACCAGCAAACGGATTCCGGTGACCGACGCCATGATCGATGCCATTCGAACCACCGGCATCAAACAAGTGGGCGCTTTGGCCAATTTCGATTTGCCAACCGATTTTTTCGAGAAGGAGATCATGATGTTGGGGAGTTCAACTGATCTGAGTGAACGTGATGAATTTTTGGAAGGTGAAATCAGTGGCATTAGCGCAAGCAACATACCCTTTTGGTTTAGGGGCTACTACAAACCTGGTGAAGACATTGCCAAGATTGACGATTGGGATACGCGTGTTGAAACCATAGCAAAACGAGCCAAAGAATGGGATATAGGGGCTTTAAGTGGAATTCCTTCATGGATGGAACTAATGATGAAAGAAGTCATTGCTTATCATGACGCTGATACTATTCACGAT